>CAYJDK010000259.1:0-2503 GCA_964368905.1 uncultured Bacteroides sp. | reverse complement strand
TCACTTTTCAAGTTTTTATCTGCACCGGGCATATTGTTTAATACTTTTTCCATCTCTATTGAAAGAGCCCCCGAACTTGTTAGGCAAACAGGGTGTGTTTTAAGCCTTTGAGACACTTTTATTTGAGATACTTTTTCGCCAAGTGTTTCTTTCATTGCTGCAAATAAATCTTTGCTGTCCTCATTTTTTGCATCTGCTTTTTCTTGCTCTTCTTTTGTGTCAATCCCCAAATCGTCTCCACTAACATTGCGGAATTCTTTCTCGCTATCTTTTTCACCATAAGAACGCAAAACTTGTATAACAAATTCATCTACGTCTTCTGTTAGGTAAAGTATGTCAAACCCTTTGTCAAATATGCGCTCGGTTGCGGGTAACTTTGCAATTTTTTCAACACTTTCTCCCGATGCATAATATATATATTTTTGCTCTTTATCCATTTTTTCAACATATTCGTTAAGTGTAACAAGTTTATTTTCTTTAGCACTATGGAATAAAAGCAAGTCTTGCAATGTATCTTTATTTGAGCCAAACATTGCATAACAGCCCATTTTTAACTGCAATCCAAATTGTTTAAAAAACTCATCATACTTTTCTCTGTCATTTTTAAGAAAAGTGCTTAATTCATTTTTTATCTTTCTTTCAATTGACTGGCGTATTATTTTTAATTGTCCGTCGTGCTGTAACATTTCACGGCTAATATTTAGGCTTAAATCTTGGCTGTCTACAAGTCCTTTAACAAAGCTAAAATAATCCGGCAATAAATCTGCGCATTTATCCATTATTAAAACTCCGCTGGCATAAAGTTGCAGGCCTTTTTCATACTCTTTTGTATAATAGTTGTACGGTGCAGCCGAAGGTATAAATAAAAGCGCATTATATGTAGCCGCACCTTCTGTTTTGCTACTTATAACTTTACACGGCTCGCTGTAATCCATAAATTTTTCTTTATAAAATTGTGCATACTCTTCTTGTGTTACGTCTTTTTTATCGCGTTTCCAAATTGGCACCATGCTATTTAAAGTTTCATCTTCAAAATAAGTTTCGTATTCGGGTGTTTTATCCTCGCCGCCTGTGCCCTCTTTCATTTTGCTTTTTTCTGTCATCATTTTTATAGGGTAGCGAATATAATCAGAATATTTTTTAACAATGCTTTGCAACCTATAATCTTGTAAAAACTCATCAAAATTATTGTCGCCTTCATTATCTTTTACAATTAGTATAATTTCAGTACCTACACTGTCTTTGTCACATTTTTCAATTGTGTAACCGTCTGCCCCTATTGATTCCCACTGCCATGCTTCGCTTTCTCCAAATGCAAGAGAACGCACAGTTACTTTTGATGCCACCATAAAAGCAGAATAAAAACCAACACCAAATTGGCCTATAATATCAATATTATTGTTTTGTGCATTTTCTTGTTTAAAATCTAAACTTCCGCTTTTAGCTATTATGCCAAGGTTTTTTTCAAGCTCTTCTTTTGTCATACCAATTCCGTTATCAATTAACGTTATTGTGCGCGATTCTTTATCACTTTCAAGCCTAATACAAAAATCTGACTGCTTCATATTAACGCTGTCGTCTGTAAGGCTTTTAAAATACAGCTTATCAATAGCATCGCTTGCATTACTAATAAGTTCTCTTAAAAATATCTCTTTATGAGTATAAATTGAATTAATCATTAAATCTAAAAGACGCTTTGACTCCGCTTTAAATTGTTTTTTTGCCATTTGTATTCCTCCGTATTATGTATTGGCACTCACAACACAAGAGTGCTAATACATAATACAACACTTATATAAAAATTTCAAGATGTTATAAATAAAATTTAAAAAGCGTTAACATTTAAGAAATAAATTTTGTATAAATAACCAAAAATTAATAATAAAATCGCAAAAATACATACAACAACACTAATAATTTACATATAATAGCGCCTTTAAAACAATGTTATATATTTTTTTAATATAAAGCACTTGAAAAATAGTAAAATTTAATGTAAAATACACTTTGAGTATAATATTTAAAAAACTATATACATTTATATGGTAAATAAATTATAGCAAAAAATAATCAGTTTAAAAATTTAAGTAAATAATTTTATAATTTACTGATAATAAATTTGCTTTGGAGGGAAATATGGCTAAAAGAAATTTTTTCTTAGGCAAAAATCGAGGAAACAAAAACAACGAAAACTCGGATAATCAAATTACCCAACCACAGCCGGAGTCGGCAGAATTTAATACACAAAATTTACAACCACTAGACATGTTCTCAGATGAGGACAGCGCTGCCGACGGTTTTGCAGCTTTAATGCAACAAGACAACATATTTGATGACGGTAATATTAATGCAATACCTGACTTTGATCAGATTTCTTCACAAGGCGACGACTTCTTTGCTCAAGGGCAGCCTGTGCAACAAGGCGACGACTTCTTTGCTCAAGGGCAGCCTGTGCAACAAGGCGACGACTTCTTTGCTCAAGGGCAGCCTGTGCAACAAGGCG
>CAYJDK010000258.1:0-2513 GCA_964368905.1 uncultured Bacteroides sp. | reverse complement strand
ATATGGGTTAATTATGCAATTGACAACAATGCTGTTATTTTGTTTGATGCAGCTTACGAGGCTTTTATTGAAGACAATATTCCGCACAGTATTTATGAAATACCTGAGGCAAAATCTTGTGCAATAGAGTTTTGCTCTTTGTCAAAAACAGCAGGATTTACAGGCACGCGCTGCGGATATACAGTTGTGCCAAAAGATTTGCAAAGAGAAGGTTTTTCTTTAAACCAAATGTGGTTGCGCCGCCAAACAACAAAATTTAACGGTGTGCCGTATATAATTCAGCGTGCTACCGCTGCCGTGTTTACTAAAGAAGGCATTGCGGCAGCAAAGGAGAACATTGCATATTACAAACAAAATGCAAATGTTATAGCAAAAGCGCTTGACGAAGCAGGAGTTTGGTACTGTGGTGGAAAAAACAGCCCCTACTTGTGGTTGCAGTGCCCTAACAGCATGAAATCGTGGGACTTTTTTGACAAACTGCTTGAAAGTGCTGCAATTGTGGGCACACCGGGTGCAGGCTTTGGTGCAAATGGAGAGGGTTACTTCCGCTTAACTGCTTTTGGCGATGCTGAAAAAGCAAAAATTGCGGCAGAGCGCTTGAAAAAAGCAATAGCCTCAATGTAGCCGAACCAATGCAATAAGAACCCGTTTTATGACAAAGGGCTGGCTTTATAGCAGGATAAAGCAAAAACCTGTTTTTATTTAGCAAATAGCCGGAAAATACTGTTTAAAGCAAAACTTTACACCGGCTTTGCTAATAAATCCGATATAATACTGTTTTAATTGTACTAGGCATAAAAAACATTGTATATTACGGAGTAATATTATGGACAAAAAGCATAATTTGTTTATATACGACAATATGTTAACAATGGGCGCTTATTGGGTTTGTAGCGGCACTATAGTTGCCGCAATGACAAACTATTACAATTTGCCGTTGTGGCTTGCAAACATTTTAACAAGCATAACGGCAACACTTATGTTGTTACAAATGCCGGGTGCGTTATTTTTTTCAAAATTGCGCAATAAAATGGCATATCTTTATAGTTTTAATTTAATTTGGCGCCTTTTGTTGCCGGTTGTGTTTTTTTCTGTTTTGTTTGCCGGCAACATAGGCGTGGTTTTGTTTATTTTTGCAAATATAATAATGGTCTCTTTTATGCACCTTGTTGCACCGGCACAAACTGCATGGACGGTTAATGCGGTACAAGGCAAAGCGGGGCCTTCATTTTATACAAAGCGTGAGATGTTGTTTATTTTTTTGCATATCTCGCTTTTTTGTTTATCTGCCACTATTTTATATATAGCACAAAATAATAACGAAGAAAAAACAGGCTTTTTTTTAATAGGTTCAATTTTATGTGCTGTGCTTTTAATTAGTATTGTTATACTTTTTAAAATGCCTAAATTTAGCGAAGAAACAAATGTTGCAATTATAAATGCTAAAGAACAAAAAAAGAAAAAAACAAGCGAACTTTTAATGCAAGTATTAAAAAACAAAGCTTTTATGAGGGTTTTAATTACAAGTGGGCTTTGGAGCTTTTCAAACATGTTTGTAGGTAGTTTTGCAGCGGTGTATCAAGTGCGCATGTTACAATTACCGTTTTTAGATATTTTAATTTGGACAACAATTGGCGGTTTAATGCGTGGGGCGCTGGCTCCTTTTGTGCAACGCCTTGCTACCAGAATATCTTGGCAAAGGGTTGTGCAAGTTGCTGTTTTTACAATGTTAATAGGTGGCGTTGGTTGGCTTTTTATTACGCCCAATAATAAAAATTTGTTGTATCCTATTTTGTCAATACTACTGGCAATTCCGTTTGCGGGCTTATCTGTTGGTTTTTTGCAAATGCAGGTTGTAAGCATGGGCAAAAACGCAGACCGTACCGTTTATTTTTCAATGCTTGCAACAACAAACGGTGTGTGCTCTTTTATTGGGTCTTTGGTTTGTTCCTCGCTTATAGGCTACATTGAAACAACGCAAAACAGTTCTAATTTGCGTTTGGTGTTTGTTGTGGGAGTTGTGTTTATGGTGTGCACAATTTTGTTTGCACAACGCATTGGCCAACATATGGAAATACGTAAAAATAAATTAAAAGATACAATTAATGAAATGAGAACAAAATACCCGCACGCAATTGGAGAGCCAATAAAAAGACAAAAACCATATATAAGAATATTTAGAAAATTAAAAAATAAATTTATGTTAAGGAGAAAATAATGCCTATTACAAAATCTTTTTATGCAAAAACTATTAACGGCAAAGACGTTTATGAGTACACACTAACAAACGAAAATAACACAAGCGTTAAAATTATTGAGTACGGATGTGCCGTTACACAGCTAAATGTTAAAGACAGGTTTGGCGTTTTGCGTGATGTTGTGCTGGGGTATAACAACCTTGAAGGGTACGAAAAAGGAACGGCAGAACATGGTGCTTTTATAGGAAGGTACGCTAACCGTATAGAAAATGCAAAGTTTGTACTTTTTGGTAAACAATACAATTTGCCGGCAAG
>CAYJDK010000257.1:0-2555 GCA_964368905.1 uncultured Bacteroides sp. | reverse complement strand
TCAGGCAAACTAGCTTATAACGTGGCAAATAAAATTTTTATGCCTGCAAATAAAAATAATAGCATTTTAAATGCAAAAGGCTATACAGCAATTTATGGGCATTTTGTTGAAAACAATGTTAATTATGACGAAGTTATTGCGCTTTGTTTTAAAGCACCAAAAAGTTTTACAGGTGAGGACGTTGTTGAAATATCTTGCCATGGTGGAGATTGTGTAACTAAAAGAATTTTGCGCGCTTGCTATAATGCAGGTGCGCAAGTTGCCGCACCCGGAGAATTTACAAAGCGTGCTTTTTTAAATAAACGTATTTCGCTAACACAGGCAGAAGGTATTTTAGACATGATAAATGCTACCTCTGTACAAGGAGTGCGTGCGGCACAAGAAATTATGAGTGGGGCACTGCATAAAAAAATTACAGATATACGTGATAAAATTATGGATATCTCAAGCCATATTGCCGCTTTTTCAGATTACCCCGAAGAAGATGTTGAAGTATTGCAACCTGAAAAATTGATAAACATTTTAACTTTTGCAACAAAACAGCTAAACCAGCTTATTATTAATTACGACACAGGTAAAATTATTAGGCGTGGTATAAATGCCGCAATAATTGGTAGCCCTAATGTTGGTAAAAGCACTATTATGAATTTAATGGCAGGTTTTGAAAGGGCAATTGTTACACCAACGGCAGGCACAACAAGAGATGTGCTTGAGCAAGAAATTAAACTTGGCGATATTACGCTAATTTTAAGCGATACGGCAGGCATACGCACAACAGAAAACGAAATAGAGGCAGAAGGTATACGCAGGGCTAAAATTCAAATGCAAAATGCAGCCCTTGTATTTGTTGTTTACGATGCATCAAGAAAAGCAACGCAAGACGATGTTGTTTTGGCAAAAGAGTGTGAGGACAAAACAGCCATAGCCGTAATAAATAAATCTGACCTTGAAAATGTTTTTGAAAAAGAAAAAATAGAAAAATACTTTAATAAAGTTATAAGTATTAGCGCAAACAATGAAAGCTTTTTAAAAGATATTACAAGTGCAATAACCCAAGTGGTTGGCACAGATAATTTTGACGAAGACGCATTTTTGTTAGCTAACGAAAGACAATTGCAAGCGGCAAAAACGGCTAAAGCAGCACTAGACGAGGCTATTTTAGCAATAAATAACAAATTAACACTTGATGCAATTGGTGTATGCGTGGAGGATTCTCTTAACGCACTTTATGAGCTAACGGGAGAAAACGCAACAGAAAATATTATAAATGAAGTTTTTGCGCGTTTTTGTGTAGGAAAATAATATAAAACGGAGAAGTTTATGAATAAGAGCAAATCATTAAAAAGAACGTTATATCGTTATGTTTTGGCAACAGTTGTATGTGCGTTAGTTGTTGTGGACCTAGCAATTATTTTATCGCTTATAGTTAATGATGAGTTTGTTATGCCATTGATACCAACTGAAAATAGCGTAGCAAGCGAGTCTCAATCAACAGCTCCTGTTATTAAAGAGCCTGTTGATACTTTTGATGATTACGTGCCAACAAATGCCGAGGCAGAATTTGTGCCGGGCATTTATTATAAAAATATTGAGCATTATAATATTAACTTAATACCAAATATTATTTTTTATGAAGACGGCACGTTTGATTTTATTGAAAATGCAAAAGAATGGATGTACCATAATACAGGAATTTATGAAGTTTCTAAAGATGGAAAAACCATAGTTTGTTACGTTCAAATAGCAGAAATTTCAGTGCCCGACGCACTTGTGTTTAAAGTGGACGACGACGGAACATTAGTTTATATGAACGACCCGGGCTCTGAAACAGGGCAAACAACATATATAAAAGATTTAGTTTAACTTAATATGTATTAATTAATTTTGTGTAAATTTGCATTTTGCATTTTGGCACAAAATTAATTTTTAACCTTTTTTAGTATAAGTTGGTATTAATAAATTAAAACGAAAGGCAGAACGATTTTGATTATTTTAGGAGCTTATGACGTTATAGTAATTGGAGCAGGGCATGCCGGGGTAGAGGCTGCCCACGCCGCTGCAAAACTAGGAGCCAGCACGGCACTTTTTACTTTGTCTGTAGATGCAATTGCAAATATGCCGTGCAACCCCTCTGTTGGTGGCACTGCTAAAGGGCACTTAGTGCGTGAAATTGATGCACTTGGCGGCTTAATGGGCATTGCCGCAGACGCTACTACAATACAAACTCGTATGCTAAACCTAGGCAAAGGCCCAGCTGTTCATAGTTTGCGTGTTCAGTCAGATAGACGAAAATACCATGCGTTTTTAAAGCAATATTTGGAGAAAGTGCCAAATTTAGAGATAAAACAAGCAGAAATTACCCAAATTTTGGTAGAAAACGGAGCCGTATGCGGCGTTTATACTAATTTAAATGGGGTATACCATGCTAAAAAAATTATTATCGCCTCAGGAACGTACCTTGGTGGGCGCATTTTTGTTGGTGATGCCTCTTTTTACAGTGGGCCGGACGGTGTACATGCAGCGTGTGAATTATCGGAGTGTTTAAAAGAGCTAGG
>CAYJDK010000256.1:0-2558 GCA_964368905.1 uncultured Bacteroides sp. | reverse complement strand
TTCTTGTAACCTATTGGCTGCCATAATGTATTTTTCTTGTTCTGTGTGTAATTCTGCTGCTTCTTGTTCGCATTGTGTTACTTGCTTTTCTATGTTTTCATAGTCAGATTGAGCTATTTCAATTTTTCTTGTGTGATCTCTAAGTGTTTCTTTTGCTTTATTTGCACTGTCCACCCATAAAGTTACTTCAAGGCCTTTTTTCTGCTCTGCAAGCTCTATAAAAACTTTTGCTTTCTTGCTCTCTTTTTCAAGAGGCCCAACTTGCCTTTCAAGCTCGCTTAAAATATCGCGCAGCCTAACAAGGTTATCTTCGGTACTACTTAGTCTTCGTTCTGCTTCATTTTTTCTATATCTAAACTTTGATATCCCCGAAGCTTCTTCAAAAATCTCTCGTCTTTCAGAAGATTTTGCACCTACTATCTCTGCTATTTTGCCTTGCCCTATAACTGCGTATCCATCTCTTCCAAGCCCTGTGTCTAAAAGCAGTTCATAAACGTCTTTTAGCCTAACATTTTGCCCGTTTATAGAGTATTCACTGTCTCCGCTACGGTAATATTTTCTGCCAATAACAACTTTATCGCTATCAACGTCTAGTTTACCCATTGAATTATCAATATGCAAATTAACCATGGCATAGCCCATGGCGCCACGGTTTTGTGTGCCACCAAAAATAACGTTTTCCATTTTTGTGCCGCCACGTAACTGTTTGGCGCTTGTTTCGCCAAGCACCCAACGAATTGCATCTGATATATTACTTTTCCCACTGCCATTTGGCCCTACAATTGCAGTAATACCTGTGCCAATTGCAACTTTAGTTTTATCCGGAAAAGACTTAAAACCTTGAATTTCAAGGGCTGTTAAAAGCATTGTTTCACTCCTTATTAATAACCCATTAAAGACAGCGCTTCTTTAGCTGCTGCTTGTTCTGCTGTTTTTTTACTGTTACCGCAGCCAACGCCTATACAATTAGAATTTAAAAAAACATGTACTTCAAAGCGTTTATTGTGGTCAGGGCCTGTTTCGTTTGCAACAGCATAGCTTAATATTTCTGTCCTGTTTTGCTGTATAATCTCTTGTAATTTAGTTTTATAATCTATATTTTCTTTTGTATCATCCTGAACATTTTCTAAAAAAGGAAGTATAAATTTACGCGCTGTTTCAATTCCACCGTCTAAATAAAGTGCGGCAATAAGCGCTTCAAATGCGTCTGCAATAATGCTTGGGCGCTTTCTTCCACCGCCCATTTCTTCTCCTTTGCCAAGGAAAATGTAATCTCCCAATGTTATGGTATTGGCAAAGTTAAAAAGTGCACTTTCACACACAAGCGTAGCACGCATGCGTGTAAGCTCACCCTCAGACATTTTTTTATTTGTAAACAAATAATCTGCCGTTACTACTTGCAATACCGCATCGCCTAAAAATTCAAGCCTTTCGTTATGTACCACTGCACTGCGTGCCTCGTTTGCAAACGATGTATGTGTAAGCGCTGTTTTAAGCAACGTTATATCTTTAAATTTATAGCCTATTTTTTGTTCAAGCTGTTGCATTACTCGCTGTCTCCGTTCTCTTTCATGCTAATTTGAGATAACTTTTCGCTCATACTTTCTATAACGCCTGATTGAACGCAATCTTTTGCTTGGCGTATTGCGTTTTTAAACGCTTTTGCATTAGATGAACCATGTGCTTTTATTACAGGTTTTTGAACACCAAGCATTATTGCGCCACCGTATTCGTCTGCATCAAGTTTCTTTTTAAAATCATTCATTCCGCTTTTAAGTAAAATATATGCAAATTTTGATAAAATGCCTTTCATAAACATTTTCTTAAGCTCTTTAACAAGCATTTTAGCAACGCCTTCTGTAAGTTTTAAAATTACATTACCCACAAAACCATCGCAAACAATAACGTCCACTTCGCCTGTTGGAATTTCTTTAGGCTCTACGTTTCCGGCAAAGTTTATGTTACTGTTTTGTTTTAACAAACCATAAGCCTCAACATAATCAGGTGTACCTTTTGTTTCTTCTACACCGTTATTTGCAAGGCCAACTGTTGGGTTTTTTCTGTTAAGCACTTTTTCGGCGTATACGCTGCCCATAGTTGCAAATGCATTAATCATTGCAGGGCGGCACTGCACATTTGCGCCTGAATCTAGCAAAACAAACGGTTTTGTAGAGCCCGGTATAACCGTTGTTATTGCAGGGCGGCTTACGCCCTTTAGGCGCTTAATAATTAATAATGCCCCTGCTAACACAGCACCTGTTGAACCTGCTGAAACAAACGCGTCTGCCTCGCCGTTTGAAAGCATACGCATAGCAACAACTATTGATGAATCTTTTTTAGAGCGAATTGCACTCGTTGGGTCGTCACACATTTCTATTTCTTGCGTTGCATTTACAATAGTAATTCCTGTTAAATCTATGTTGTTTTCTTTTGAAATTGCATTTATTTTTTGCTCGTTACCTACTGCAATTATATCAACGTTATATTCTTTTTTTGCCATTACTGCGCCTTTTAAAATTTCACTCGGTGCATTGTCTCCACCCATAGCGTCAATTATT
>CAYJDK010000255.1:0-2625 GCA_964368905.1 uncultured Bacteroides sp. | reverse complement strand
ATAAAAAACACAAAATAACTTATTGCAAACTGCTGTGCTGAAAAATAAAACGCAAATATAACAGCACCTTCTACAACTCTGTCAAAAACAAGGTCAAGGTACGCACCTAAATTTGACGTTTTACCTGTAAGGCGTGCAACGGTACCGTCTAATACATCAAGCACACCGGAAACCCATAATAATGCAAGCGCTACAAAATAATTGCCTGTTGCTATAAAAACAGCACATACAAGCCCTGTTAACAAGCCTAATACAGTTATTAAATTAGGATGAATTTTAAATATAAAGCTTTTTTTTGCAAAAGTTCTAAAATGTTTTTGTGTATACTTGCTTGTATTTGTGTCTAACATGTTTTGCTCCGTTCTAAAATATTATTTTGTTGCAATTTTTTTAACAAGTGCTAATTGCCAAGGCTTAACATTTTGTTTAAAATGTTTTAGTGCTACGCTTTTAACTATTTCTCCTTCAATTGGATACTGGTATATAACACTCATTACCGAACTAATTTTCATTTTATGTGTTACCATTAATGACAATTGTGTTATCAAATCTGCTGCTTTTTCACTAACAATTGTTGCACCAATTACACGAGATTTTTTATCTAAAATAACCTTGATAAAGCCTACTGTGTCATCGTCAGCTTTAGATCTGTCGTTTTCTTTAATATTAATAACTTGTTCGCTATAATATTTGCCAAGCTGTTCTGCTTCACTTTTTAAATATCCAACATGAGCAACCTCAGGGCTTGTATAAGTAGTCCACGCAACATTATAATAATTTGTTTTAAACATTGGTAATATTAATGCGTTTTTAACAGCAACGCCCGCTTCATAAGACGCCATATGCGTAAATAAATATTTACCTCTAACATCTCCTATTGCATAAATGCCGGGCACTGTTGTTTGCAACTTGTCATTAACTTTTATATATCCTCTTGAATTTGTGTCTACGCCTACATTTTCAAGCCCCAAGTTCTTTGTGTTTGGCTTTCTTCCAAGCGCAAACAAAATAGCATCAGCTGTTAAATCAATTTCTTTGCCGTTTTTTTCAAGTTTAACACTTTTGCCTTTCGATGTTTTATCAAACCCAATAATATTATACCCAAGAAAAAATTGAACACCGTCTTCTTTTAATTCCTTTAACATAATATCTGAAACAATAGGCTCATCTTTTGAAAATATGCTTTCATTTTTATCTATTATAAAAACTTCACTGCCTAAATTTGCAAACCCTTGCCCCAATTCAAGCCCTATTGGCCCTGCACCTAAAACAATAAGTTTTTTAGGCAGTTGTTCCATTTCAAAAATGCTTTCATTAGTATAATATTCTATTTTTTCAATGCCTTTAATAGGTGGAACTACAGCTGTAGACCCTGTTGCAATAATTATTTTTTTTGTTGTATATATTTTGTCGTTTAGTAAAATTGTGTTTTTTGTTTCTATTTTAGCGTTTCCAAATACAACATCAACTCCTAAAGACTCAAAGCGCTCTTTTGAATCATGCGGCTCTATTTCTTTAATAACACTGCTAACACGCTTCATTATATCTTTTAAAGAAACCTCCGTACCGTTTACCGATACACCATATTTTTTTGCACGTTTAATTTGTTTCATTAAATGGCAAGACTTCAAAAATGTTTTACTTGGAACACAGCCGTAATTTAAACAATCTCCACCCATTTTTCTGTTTTCTATTAGTAAAACTTTTGCCCCCATACCACTTGCGGTAGCTGCAGCAACCAGCCCGCCACTACCTGCTCCAATTACAGTTAAATCATACTTTTTCATAAGGTTCTCCCGTCTGCCAACAATTTAGCATTTTTATATTGCAGTAATTTGTTTTTTTATATTTATTAAATTATAAAAAAATAGTTGTTAATACGTTAATTATACTATATAATGAACAATTTGTAAATTTAAATTTAGTAAAATTGATATTTTTTATGTTAAATGTTAATATTTTTTAGTTGTTTTTGTATAAATTCATAATTTATTAAATAAAGAGTGCATATTTTTTGCACAAAAAAACAGATATCAAAATTGATATCTGTTTTAATAATTTAAAGCCTTTTATTTTTTATTATCGTTTTGTTGTTATAATTTTATCTATACTACTTGCAAAAAACATTTTTAAATACCTCTGTATTTAGCATGTTCTTTTTTAATTTGTGTTAACCTGTCTTCGTTATTAGATAGTTCAATAACAAGGTTTGCAAGTAATATACCTGCATTTTTCAAACCTGTATACCCTGTTTCTGATTTCATCAATTTTTCAAAGTCAATAGAATGTACAGGCACATCTTTTCCGCCCGACACACCAACCAACGGATGAAACACAGGTATAATATAATCAACATTACCTGCATCAGATGAACCTTGTGGCTCTTTTGAAAAACCGTGTTCTTCTCCCATTGCATCGAAAATCTCTTCAATAACTGCAAGTGTTTTTTCTGTGTTTGCTAAATCTGCATATGTTAAATACTGCTGTTCACTTGTATAAGTGCAATCCGTAGCAATTGCCGCACCTTTACAACATTTATCGCTTATTTCACACATTCTTTCTAAATCTTCAAGGTTTACAGCCCTAAAATAAAAGTTCAATTCTATATTATCAGGCACAATACTA
>CAYJDK010000254.1:2361-2636 GCA_964368905.1 uncultured Bacteroides sp. | reverse complement strand
CGATACCGTAAACGTTTGCAGCTAATTTAAATTAATTATAGTACTACAACTTTTATTTTTCAATCTTAATTCAGTTTTTTGCACAATTCCACAACTATTTTATTAAACTGTTGTGCAAAAAACATGCCATTTAACATAATAAGTATTTTAATGTACTTGCCCAAAAATAACACAACATCTGCTACATTATTAAAAAAAGTTTGTAATTTGCATTTTTTTGTTAAAACATTACTTGCTTAATTTTTACATTTAAATTAATTTTACTTAACTTATAA
>CAYJDK010000254.1:0-2351 GCA_964368905.1 uncultured Bacteroides sp. | reverse complement strand
TATAACAAGACAATAATTTTGTTTAATAATTTGCTATTGCAACTACTTTTGCTATTTTCTTTCATTTTTTTAAAAAGCACTTGACAAATTAAAGTAGTTAGGCTAAAATAGTTAAACATAAGTAATTAAACATAAGTAACTATTTTTGGAAAGGAATTACAAATGAGCAACAAACTAACTAAGATATTAGACAAAATAACTCACGACATGTCTATTTCTGAGCTACAACAAGTTTATAAGAACAAAAGCACAAGCGATTTATCTTACCATGACACATTATATTTAAACATAATATCGGCGCATCCAAATAGATATACATCTTCACAAATAGCAGATTTACTTAAAGTAACGCGCCCGGCAATTACACAAAAAATAAATGAACTAGCAAAAAAAGGTTATATTATTAGAACACAAAGCAGCAAAGATAAGCGCGTTTTTTATTTATCTGTAAACCCTTTAAAGAATTTTTACACACAAGAAGACATTGCTGTTGAAGAAAAAGTTAATAAGTTAATGAAAGCAAAGTACGGCAGCGCTGAAACCGAAAAATTGTGTAATATGTTAGTATATTTATCCGATACATTATTTACTGAAAAAACAAAGGTGTTAAATTATGAAAAATAATCCCTTAGCAAAAAATTTCAAAATGAAGACATTAATACTATACACATTACCTAGCATGGTTATGTTTTTATTTATGTCTACTTATTCTATTATAGACGGAGTTTTTGTTTCAAACTTTGTTGGCGAAGATGCGCTTGCTGCCGTAAATTTAGTAATGCCGCTTCTTGGAATATTAATGGCAGTTAGCCTAATGTTTGCAACCGGCGGCAATGCCATAATTGCAAAATTCATGGGGCAAGGGCGCAACCAACAAGCAAAAGAATTTTTAACTGTAATTTTTATAATTGGCAGTATTCTTGGCCTTTTTTCAACTTTAGCTGTTTTTATTTTTCCAAACGAATTGTTAAGTGCCTTAAAGGTTAGCGACAATTTGTACCCTTATGCAAAAGATTATATGCTTAGCCTTGCAGGGTTTGCAATGCCATTTGTTTTTCAAATTTATGCTCAATCATTTCTAATAACGGCAGGCATGCCTACATTTGGCCTTATTTTAAGCTTGTCGGGTGGTTTTACTAATATAATATTAGACTACGTTTTTATTTCTCCAAATTTATTAAATTTAGGCATTGCCGGCGCCGGCCTTGCAACGGGTATAGGAAACTCCGTTCCCGGTATTTTAGGTCTTTTATATTTTGCATTTAATAAAAAAGGCACCTTGCATTTTGTAAAACCAAAATTAAAGTTTAAAACGCTTTTTCAAAGCATGTTTAACGGCGCATCTGAACTTGTTGGAAACCTTGCAACGTCTATTACCACCATAATGTTTAACTTAATATTGCTATCAATGGTTGGTGATGCCGGCGTTTCCGCAATTAGTGTAATTTTATATATACAAATGTTTCAAAATGCAATTTACTTTGGGTACACAGTGGGTGTAGCCCCAATTATTTCATTTAAATACGGTGAGCAAAACCATAAAGCGTTGCGCAATGTTATTGCACAAAGTTTAATAATTATTTTTGTTGTGTCTTTAATTGTAATTATAGTAACACTACTTTTTGCAAACGAGGCTATAAGCATTTTTATCTCTAAGGAAAGAGCAACATTGATATGGCTAAAAACGGATTAATGCTGTTTTTACCCGCATACATTTTTATGGGCTTTAATATATTCTTTTCGTCTATGTTCACATCTTTGTCTAACGGTAAAGTATCTGCTATAATATCCATTGCCCGAAGCCTTGTTTTTATTATAATATCACTTTTAATACTTCCTCAAATTTTAGGCCTAAACGGTGTGTGGCTTGCAATCCCTATGGCAGAAATTTTATCTGTAATTGTATCGCTTTACTTTTACAAAAAGAATAAACCTGTTTATGGCTACTAATTATTTTAAGTTTTAATAACAAATTAATCAGTTAAGGCGGCAACATTTTTCATGTTGCCGCCTTAAATTTAAGCCAATACCCAGTTTGCGCTCTCTGTTTGAAGTTTAATCATGTTTTCATAATCGGGTGATTTTTTAAGCAACTGTGCATGTTCTCCCATTGCAGATACAACGCCATCTTTTAATAAAACTATTTTATTTGCGCCGGCAATAGTCCTCATTCTATGTGCAATGACGATTACTGTTTTATTTTTTGTTAAGCGTGAAATAGCCTCTTGAACCGCACTTTCGTTTTGAATGTCAAGAGAGGACGTTGCCTCGTCTAAAAGCACAACAGGTGCGTCTTTTAATAATGCCCTTGCAATAGACAGTCTTTGTCGCTCCCCTCCTGATAATTTTGA
>CAYJDK010000253.1:2335-2654 GCA_964368905.1 uncultured Bacteroides sp. | reverse complement strand
GTTGGTTTGTCTGCTATATCAAATTTTTGTTTATTGTTTATAGCAATTGCAAGAATTTTTGATGGGTTAGGAACCGGTGCATCCCATTTAATTTCATCGCCTTTGTATAATAGGCGTTTGCCGCATAATGATGTAGCGCTCTCGTTAGCTTTTACAAAATCTATTGCTTTACGTATTGCTTTTAGTCCGTCGTCTCCGCTTTCAATAAGGCCTATCATGTTTGCAGGTACTACTACGTCTGCAATTTGTTGTGGCTTAGAACAGCCCTCTGCATTTAAGCATGCTGCGTAAGCGTAGTTTGCATCAAGCACTAAGCCCT
>CAYJDK010000253.1:0-2325 GCA_964368905.1 uncultured Bacteroides sp. | reverse complement strand
TTCAAATCTGAATGTGCATAATTTCATCGTTCATTTTCCTTTCGTTTTTAAAAATTTAGCATTCGTTTTAAATACTCCTGTAATTTTTATACCCTAAAAACGTATGAAAGTCAACAAAAAAAGGTATTAAAATATTATGTTTGTACATTATCACATATTTTGCACATTATTTTTATTGAATTATCTAAAAAAATATGAATAATATAAAAATAAATTGACATTAAATATAAAAATAGATAAAATGAGTGATATGATTTAATATTTTTTAGATATGTTTGCTATTCAAACGTATTAAACATATTAAACATGAAGAAGGGGCAAGCTTAAAAAGGTATTTTAAAAATCAGCCCCAATATTTAAATTAGTACCCTAGCAAAACTAAATATATTTATATGAAGAGAGGATTTTGGAAATGGTAACAAAAATGAAAGCTACCCTATTGGCATTGGCACTACTTGCAACAATGATTTTTGCAGGTTGTTCCACACAAACAACAGAGGCTCCTGCAGCAGAGAGCGAAGCTCCTGCAACAGAAACAGAAACAACAGAAACAGAAGAGCCGGCAATTGATTTTCCAACAGAAACAATTACAGTTATAGTACCTTTTGCAGCAGGCGGCGGTGCTGACCTTGATGCAAGACGTTATGCAGACGCAATTAACCAAAGCGGATCAATTGATCAAACTATTATTGTAGAAAACATAACAGGCGGTTCAGGCGTTGTTGGCGCAACAGAACTTGTAAACTCTGACCCAGATGGCCACACACTTATGCAAGTAGGCCAAGGTTGTGTTACAGTTCAAACAAACTTAGGCAATACAACATATGCATACGACGATCTAGAACCAGTTATTTGTTTAGCACAAGACCCTATCGGACTTATAGTAGGTGCTGATTCTTCTATAAGCAGTGTTGAAGATTTAATTGCAGCAGCAAATGAAAAAGAAGGCGGCCTACTAATGGGCTTTGCAGGACCTGGTACATACGGACATACAGGCGGCATGAGTTTTGTTAATGAAGCTGGCATTCCTTACACAGAAGTACAATTTGACGGTACATCAACAGCTATGGCAGCTCTTTTAGGCGGACATATTGACACATACATGAGCTCTTACACAGATCTTCAAAATTATGTAAACTCAGGCGAAGCAAAAATGATATTTGCTACAACCAGAACTGATTCAGTTCCTGACGACGTTCAAGTTCTTACAGAAGAAGGTTACGACGTAACAATTACAGCTTATATTACATTATATGCACCAAAAGATACACCTGATGAAATTAAAGACATTTTATATGACTTATATGCAACAGCTGGCCAAAGTGATATAGTTCAAGAAGCTGCAGCGTTAATTGGCAGAGAGCCAATTGCAATTGGTAGAGATGAAATGGAAACATATATTGACGAAGATTACGTTAATGTTGCAGAAATTCTTAAAAAAGTTGGCATGTTAGAGTAGAATTATAAATAAAAATTTCGGACAGTTACTTAATTTTTAAGTAACTGTCCGAATAACAGAAAGGTAAAATATATGAAAAAAATAAATATGGATACCTTTACAGGCATATTTTTTATTGCGTTTTCTTTAGTAATATTTCAGCAAATTTCAATACTTAGCCCAAATGCAATAGAGAATGGGGCGGGTTTTTTCCCTACAATAGTTGCAAGTTGCATGATGGTACTTGCAATTTCACTTACAATTAGAAGCTTTTTTGATAAAAAAGCATTAAAATTTACTTTTAAAAAACGAGGAACAATTAGGGTTGCGCTATTAACGGCTTTATCAATTGGTTATATTGTAATAATGCCGATAGTGGGATTTCTAATTTCTTCACTACTATTTTTTGCTCCTTTGCTTTTGCTATTTGGTTTTAAGAAAAACGTATTGTTTTTTGTGCTATCAGTTATAGTTCCTGTAGTACTTTTTGTATTGTTTAAATATGTGTTATTGGTTCCCCTACCTTAAAAACCATTATACACTTAGAAAGGAAATTTTATGGAACTTTTAAGTATTTTTTCTGTAACAAATGTTTTAATTTGTCTTTTCGGTACAGCATTGGGCATAGTTTTTGGTTGCATACCGGGCTTAACCGGTTCAATGGGAATAGTGCTCTTTTTACCTTTTACATATAATATGGATGTTTTTGCAGCCTTTGCCCTACTATTGGGTATATATTGCGGTGGTAGTTATGGTGGTTCTATTTCTGCCATACTTATTAAAACACCAGGCACAGGCGGTGCCGCGGCAACTGTTTTAGATGGTTACCCAATGGCTCAATCAGGCAAACCTTCAGAGGCTCTTTCTCTTGCAACAATTGCTTCTGG
>CAYJDK010000252.1:900-2674 GCA_964368905.1 uncultured Bacteroides sp. | reverse complement strand
CTACAATCATTATTTTATACATATAAAATCCTTTTCAAATTCAAGTTTTTTTATTATATAGTGTTTACATTATTTAAACTATATATAATGATATTTTAACATAAAATGAGAAAAAACAAAAACAATACAAAAAAATTCACCACTTAGATATTTCTAAATGGTGAATTTTGAATTCTAAGCGAGGCAGAATAAAACCATCAACTTTTTAGATTTTATTCTGAAAAGGAGAAACGACAAACTAAATGTAGTCCGTGACGACGTGGAGGAGATGATCTGGATTAATCCGACTACCTCTTGAATGCCTAGGGGCGCTCTGGCGAGTTAGCGGTAAAACGACCCTAATATATTATTTAGTTATTATATTGATTTTTTAATCAACATAAATAATTTTTTACAACCAAAGTTTAATGGAATTTGCTCGCGCTTCCCATTTTTCTCTCATCTATAAGATAGCTAAAATTAACAAAAGATACATTGCCCTATTTAATATAATTACAGACACATACAGCCCCTTTAAATTTCATCCCAAACTTTAGTTTAATCCCCAGTAACGGTACGCCTCTTTCGGCGCATCATTCTCTTTCATGTGTTTCACCGCTTCTTTTTGCAGGCGTAGAACCACCTGCTCATTCTGAATTGGGTTATTACAATAGGGATCATGTTCTAAATCAAATAATAAATCGCCAAATTCCTCAAAATCAATTCCTGCCCATGGTTTTGCTTCAATTTTCATTTGTGGTGTTTCTTTTGTAAAATTAAATGGGTCAGACATTACCATCGTTTTCAATTCATTTATCGAAAATGCCGCATGCATATGTGTCGGCATTAAAGTATAATTATATAACTCGTCTGAAACAGGGCGTTTCATATAGTAATATTTACCGTCTGTCACATTCATGTAGCACCCATGTAACCCTGTTATAATGGATGTTTTATTCCTTTTCGCACCGTCATTATCGCTAAAATCAATTGCTTTGCCTGTCATTTCATATGGAATTTCTAGCCCATATAACTCAAGAATGGTAGGCGCAAGATCTGAAATTTGAACTAACTGCTCTTTACGTTTTTCTTTATTTGCCAAGCTCGGATGATATATAAATAGCGGAACTTCACTAACTTCTGTATATAGAGGCTGTATAGTTTTTGCCCACCAGTTATGTTCTCCCAATAAGTATCCGTGATCCGTGGTTAAAATTAACATAGTGTCCTTCCACATGTCGTACTTATCCATCTTATCAAGTATATTTCCTAGCAATTCATCACAGGCAGTTACTAATGCAGCATATTCATTTTTACAGTGTTGTACCTGTTCTTCTGTCTCAGTCACTCTTGCATAATTCGGCCAGTCAAACTCAGGGCCATTATAATTATCGCGATACATTTCTCTAAACCGTTCATGTGCAAAAAATGGCTCATGAGGGTCAAAGCTCTCAACTTGTAAAAACCAATTATCTTTGTCGTTTTCTTCATCTAAAAATGTCATGGCTTTTTGGTTAAGTTCGTCAATTGGGTATATTCCGGATTTTCGCAATGTTCTTCTATTCACTATATCCTGTTTTCGGTAAACGTCTTTTCTTCCAATCTCATTTTCCAAACAAGGCTTTTCAATGCTTGGTTGCCAACTATCCCCTTCCTGCCCACGCACAACATCCCATGTATCATATTTTGTATGGTAATTTGCGCCACCTTCTTCCCAGTAGTGGATATGATCACTGATAAGGTGAGTATAAATTCCGTTTTGGTTTAAAATTTGTGTTACTGAATTATCATAAGG
>CAYJDK010000252.1:0-890 GCA_964368905.1 uncultured Bacteroides sp. | reverse complement strand
CCCCCATGAGCGGTGCAAAAAGCTAACTCTGCCTGTTTGAAAGTCTCTTCGTGCAGGTATGCACGGTAAACTTGCAGTATAACAACGTTCAAATGTATGGCAGCAATTTTGTAAGCGTGTAAAGTTAGGTGTTTTAACCCATTCACATCCATAACTCTCTAAATATCTTTTATTTAACGAATCGAACATTAAAAATATTGTGCGCATATTATACCCCTTTGTGATAGTTTTATTCTATTCTTAATGCTACCTATGTGCGTTATAAACTCATTACGCACTTATGGGTTATTTCAAACCCATTCTGGAATACTGTTCTTTTGGCGCATCATTTTCCCTCATAATTTTAATCATGTTTTCTATCATGCGTTGCTCTATTTTGTCATCTTTAATCGGTGTCAATTGGTTTGGGTCATGCTCTAAATTATATAACACAGTTTCGCTATCATATTTCATTGATGTATCACCTGCCATACCTTGCATGGCGCTTATTTTCATAAGAGGTGTCCCCTTCGTAAAGGTAAACCCTTCGTGCAAGGTAGTCGTTCGCATTTCCTCCGGTGAAAATAAACACCGCATATGTGTTGGCATTTGTGTGTAATTATATAAAGGTGTGTTAGCTTTTACCGGCGAGCGCATATAAACATACTTGCCGTCTGTAATGTTAATTTGTGCACCGTGCAATCCAAACAGTGCATATTCTCTCACACTTTTATCCTCAAAAATTGTTTCTTTCAAGTCATGTCCTAACATATCTTTTGTTGGTTCCAAGTTGAAATAACTCAGCAGTGTAACAGGAATGTCAATTCCTTGCACTAAAGAATTTCGCCTCTCATTTTTAATTTTTGAACGAGGATCCCAAATAAAAAGAGGTATATGTGCTGTTTCATTAT
>CAYJDK010000251.1:468-2717 GCA_964368905.1 uncultured Bacteroides sp. | reverse complement strand
CAAGTTATTATGCGCGCTGGTTTTACATGCCCATACTTTTAATGTGCACTGCCAGTATGCATGTTATTGAAAGCTGTATGCGCCCAACGCCTGCACTTTCTTACAACAGTACAAACAGCGCATTTTACGTTAAAAAAGCATTTAAAATTGTTTTTATAATTACGTTTTCTTTTATAATATTTGGCTTACTCCCCACTAAAAAAGACAATAATTGGATAATTGGCGCAGTAAACAACATACCGCAATTTTGGCTTTCTTGGCTGGTTGCCATTCTTGGCTTAATACTCTTTTATATTGTAATTAGGTATAAAATGGGCAAACGCTCTTTTGTAAAATTATTGTTTGTGTTTGTCTTATCATTTTCGTTCATTTATTCTGTAATACACATATCACTTGGCAAATTCCCTCAATGGGAAAACGACAAGCACCTGCGTGACCAAACATATGTATCTGCGCCTTTAATTGATTGGCCCGAAACCGAGGAATTTTACAGGATAGACACATACGAAACACACGATAACTTCGG
Organism: uncultured Bacteroides sp.; assembly: GCA_964368905.1. Classification (GTDB taxonomy): domain Bacteria; phylum Bacillota; class Clostridia; order Oscillospirales; family Ruminococcaceae; genus Ruthenibacterium. Next base: position 2,191 of record CAYJDK010000251.1, on the reverse strand, counting down.
CCTTTGGGCAGGCAAATCCTGCTTGCAATTTTTCCACAGCACCGTCACACCGTCTATAATGGAATTTTATCCGTCTGTTGACGTAACGCGTGATGTTTCAAGCAAGCCTGCACACACCAATTACGCACTAAGAGGCCTGCTTGGCGCAAAATATACAGTAACACCACTTGACACCGGCGCAACTTTTAGAGATAATTACACAGATGTAGGCTGGGAACTTAGCTTTAAAGACGATACTTTTGAAATATACGAAAACACAAATTATGCAGGTATGGGCTTTGCCTATGATAAATACGTAAGCAATGAAAGCCTGCAACAAATTTCAAAAGAATATACAAGCAATATGTTTGTGCGTGCAATAGGGCTTTCAAACGAGCAAATTGCAAAGTACAGCCTTTATATAACGCCGGCCACAATAGAAGACCAAAACACGCTAACTTACGAAACATATGTGCAGGACATGGAAAAAAACAAACAAAACGCCGTGCAAAACTTTGTTGCCACGCAAAATGGGTTTACCGCACAAATAGAACTTGAAAGCCCAAAACTTGTATTCTTTGCAGTGCCTTATGACAAAGGTTTTTCAGCATACGTTAACGGGCAAGAAACGCAAATTGAAAAAGTATCAAACGGGCTAACAGCAATTTTTTGTGAAAGCGGCATGAATGATATAGAGTTCACATATAAAACACCCGGTTTTGCACTTTCAAGCACAGTTACAATATGCGCATTGTTTTTTTATGTTTTATACTGTGTTTTTTGCCACTACTATTTTAAAAAACAAGGGCATAACGCCATGAAAACACCCATAACAAGTTACGAAAATAACAAGGAGAATTGAAAAAATGACAAATTACGCAAAAGTTTTGGCACAAGAATTTAAATTAAACGAAGAAAAGCTTGAGCAAACAATAAAATTAATAGACGAAGGTAACACAATACCATTTATAGCACGTTACCGCAAAGAAACAACCGGAAGTATGGACGACCAAACACTTAGGGAAGTAGACGAAAGACTTGCTTATTTGCGAAAATTGGACGACCAAAAGCAAACAGTAATTAACAGCATTACAGAGCAAGAGGCCCTTACACCGGAACTGGAAAAAAGCATAGAAAACGCCAAAACTCTTGCCGAACTTGAAGATATTTACAGGCCATTTAAGCCAAAGCGCAAAACAAGAGCTAGCATTGCCAAGGCAAAAGGGCTAGAGCCCCTTGCGCTTTTGTTGCTTGAGCAAAACATTAACAGCGTGCCTTTGCAACTGGCAAAAGATTATATTAATGAAGAAAACGGCGTTGACAGCGAGCAGGCCGCACTACAAGGCGCAAGCGATATTATAGCGGAAATGATAAGCGACGACGCAGCAATGCGTGCAACTTTACGCAGTTTGTACAATGCAACTTGCTTACTTCAAAGCAAAGCTTCTAAACCAAACGAAGACAGCGTTTACAGTGGATATTACGATTATGAAGAACTTGCCTCTGAAATGGCAGGCCACCGCACTTTGGCAATAGACAGAGGCGAACGCGAAGGATTTTTAAAAGTTAGCGCAAAAGTAGATGCAGACAGGGCAATTAATATGGTTTGCGGCAAGTACGTTAAAAACGAAAGCGAATGTTCAGCACTTGTTAAAGAAGCCGCACAAGACGCATTTACACGCCTAATAGCGCCTAGCCTAGAGCGTGAAGTTCGCAGTAATTTAACGCAAAAAGCATGTGACGG
>CAYJDK010000251.1:0-458 GCA_964368905.1 uncultured Bacteroides sp. | reverse complement strand
TGACGGTGCAATAAAAGTATTTAGCAATAACTTGCAACAACTTTTACTGCAACCTCCCATTAAAGATAAAGTTGCCCTTGGGCTTGACCCCGGGTATCGCATGGGCTGTAAAACAGCCGTTGTTAACGAAACAGGCAAAGTTTTAGACACGGCTGTTATATTTCCAATACCTGAATTTAAAAAAGTAGAAGACGCAAAGAAAACAGTTAAAACGCTAATTAAAAAACACGGCGTACAAGTAATTGCTATAGGTAACGGCACCGCAAGTAAAGAAACAGAAATTTTTACAGCCGAAGTGCTGAGCGAAATTGACGATGACGTGCAATACATGGTAGTAAACGAGGCAGGCGCAAGCGTTTACTCCGCATCTAAACTTGCTGCGCAAGAGTTCCCTAACTTTGATGTTAACTTGCGCAGTGCCGTTTCAATAGCACGCCGTATGCAAGACCCACTTGCAG
>CAYJDK010000250.1:1506-2757 GCA_964368905.1 uncultured Bacteroides sp. | reverse complement strand
TTTTACATTAAATACACTAAACGTAACACAAGACTGGTTTTTTACCTCAGGCTATGTTGAAAAAGATGTTGCCCAGCACTATGCCGGTTGGCTTTTATATAGCCAATCAGACTGGCAGTTTCCTTTTGGGCTTGGAGAAAACATGGCTTACCCTTATTCTTCAAGCGTTTCTTATACAGATTCTATACCGTTATTTGCCATGTTTTTTAAAATATTTGCGCCTATATTGCCACAAACTTTTCAATACTTTGGCATATATGTTTGCTTGTGTTATATGTTAATGGGTGGCTTTTCTGCTTTACTCATAAATTTTTTTACAAACTCTTTTACTATAAGCTGTATTGCTAGTGCTTTGTTTTCGCTTTCTCCTGTTATGATGGAGCGAGCATTTAGGCATACTGCACTAACCTCGCATTTTATTATTATAGCCATGCTATACTTTTATTTTAAGCTTAATGGAAAATACACTTTAAAAAATACTTTACCTTTTATAATAATAAACACTCTTACAATAACAATTCATCCTTATTTTTTACCATTCACGTTTGGAATATCTTTTGCGTTTTATTTGCAATGGGCTTTTGCAAAAAAACAAATTTTTAAACCGTTTGCATTTATTGCAATAAGCCTTGTTTCAACTCTTTTTACAGGTTATATTATAGGTGCTTTTCACAGCATTGGCAACGCTGCAGATATAGGTTACGGTATTTTTTCGTTAAACTTTAATTCTTATATTAACCCAATAAGTAATAAAATTGCTAATTGGTCAAACATTATGCCTCCACGTGCATATTATATTGTTTACCAGCAAGAGGCTTTTAACTACTTGGGCTTTGGCATAATTGCCGCATTGTGTGCTTGTTTGCCATTTATTGTTTTTAATAAAAACTTGCGTAAAGACGTTTTTTCATGGTTTAACAAAAGTTTAGGCCTTATAGTGGTAACGGTTATATTAACTGTTTTTGCGCTTAGCAACTCTTTTACTTTAGACCAAAATTTGCTTTTCCATGTAAATTTACCTCAGTCAATATTATCTTTAGCCTCTATTTTTAGGGCAAGCGGTAGGTTTGGTTGGCTTTTGCATTACTTAATTTATATTGTTGTAATTTACACAGTTTCTAAAATTAAAATAAAGCACCTTGCAGCAATAATATTAGTTTGTGTAATAGGCATACAAATATATGATATAATGCCTGCAATATCTCTTAAAAACAACTATTTTAAAGGCAATGGATATGTGGGAGACAGCCA
>CAYJDK010000250.1:0-1496 GCA_964368905.1 uncultured Bacteroides sp. | reverse complement strand
ATGTATTAAAAGACGATTACTGGCACACCGCCACACAAGAATTTGATAACATGATTGCACTTGACACTGATTTACAAATTTATGCCGGTGCAATAGATATAGCAATTTTAGCCGGCAAGGCAAACAGCGATATAAAAGTAAATTTATCATTTGAGTCAAGGGCTGAAAACAACAACAGGGCACAACTTGTTAGCTCTACAAAAGAAAATTTAGTTAACGGTATTATTGAGAGTGATACATTATACATTATTTCAAACGCGAATGCATATAAAGAGCATATTGAAAGCGGTGCATACCATTTGTTTAAAGTAGATGGGCAATATCTACTTTTAGAAAACAGATACAATAACTTGCAACTAACTGAATTTGAAAAATCAGGCACCTTTGAAGTTTTAGATGCAAGCGATATTGTTGAATAAATTCTGATTTAATAAATTATTAGTGTTATTAACTTCCAAAAAACAAAAATTAAAACCTAGTGAATAATATATTATTCACTAGGTTTTATTGTTGTTATTAATTAATATGTTCTATTAACATATTTTATAGTATATTCTTTACTTGTTATTATGTTCTTTTATTATATAATGTGGGCGTTTTTTAACTTCCATATACATTTTAGAGCTGTACTGCCCAAGTATTCCAAGGCAAAAAAGTTGTAAACCACCAACAAATAAAATAATACATATTGTGCTTGGCCATCCACTTACAGGGTCTCCCCATATTATAGCTCTTATAAATACAAACAAAATCATTAAAAATGCACAAACGCAAAATATTATGCCTATAATCGCAGATATCATTAAAGGTGCTGTTGAAAAAGCCGTTATGCCATCTAAAGAATATATAAACAGTTTCCAAAAAGACCACTTTGTAGTTCCCGCAACACGTTCTACATTTACATACTCAAGCCATTTAGTTTTAAACCCAACCCAGCCAAAAATACCTTTTGAAAAACGGTTGTATTCTGTAACACTTAAAATTGCCTCTACCATAGAGCGTGTCATAAGCCTAAAGTCTCTTGCTCCGTCTACAATTTCTGTTTTACTTATTTTATTAATCAATTTATAAAACATTCTTGCAAAAAAACTTCGTATAGGTGGTTCGCCTTTTCTTGTAACTCTTCTTGTTGCAACACAGTCATACTCTTTAGTTTTAAGGGTTTCATGCATTTCAGGTAGCAAACTTGGTGGGTCTTGCATGTCGGCATCCATAACTGCAATATAATCTCCGCTTGCGTGCGAAAGGCCGGCTAGCATGGCGGCTTCTTTGCCAAAATTTCGTGAAAAAGCAATATATTTTACCCTATTGTCATTTTCAGCAATTTTACGCATAATTTGCAATGTGTTATCTTTTGAACCATCGTCCACAAAAACAAACTCAGCCGTTACATCACTCATATTTTTTACAACTTTACACGTTTCATCATAAAAAATTTCAAGTGCCTCTTGTTCGTTATAACACGGTACCACAATAGAAATAACACTCATTAAATG
>CAYJDK010000249.1:0-2759 GCA_964368905.1 uncultured Bacteroides sp. | reverse complement strand
TAAAGAGTTTTTTATTGCAAACAATAAATTTAAAAAGTAAATAAAAACTAATAATTTACAACTTTCTTAAATCAAGTTCATATAATGCTTTAATGTTTTCTATAGGAGTATCGTTTTGAATATAATGCGCAGACGTCATAATATAACCACCATTTTTGCCAAGAATATTAATAGCCCTTTTTACTGCGTCTCTTACGTCTTGCGGGGTTCCACTTGGCAATGTGTGCTGTATACAAATACCGCCATGGAATAAGACACGGTCTCCAAATTCCGATTTAATTTCTTCAAAATCCATGCCGGTGGCAAGAGGTTGAAGTGGGTTTAAAACATCTATAGGTAATTTTATTAAATCATCTATTATAGGCCTAACAGCACCGCAAGAATGGTAAATTATAGGCTTGTTATATTTTTTTATTACCTTATTCATTTTTCTGTGGTAAGGGAATATAAACTCCTCAAGCATATCGGTAGACATTAAAAGAGTGCTCTGCATTGCTATGTCATCATAAGTGTAAACAACGTCAACAAAATCGTGTGCATATTCCATTGCTTTTTCAAAATAATCACACCAGAAAGTGCAAATTTTATCCATAATATAATGCGCTATTTCAGGTTCGCAAACCATGTCAACCATAAACTGTTCATAACCACGAAGCGCCCAGGCAAACTCATATAATCCACCCATATAAAGTTTTATTAAACGTTTTTCATGGCGTGAACCTATTTTTGCAGCATAGTTTTTCCAATCATAATCATTTGCATTAGGCCAGTATTTATATTCGTCAAAATCCTCAACACTTTCAACATATCCAAGTGGGCTGGAAGCGTACTCTTCATATGTACAAAACTCATTTTTAACCTTTTTTCTATGCACTCCCATTTTGTCAAAATAAGTTCCGTCACTCATAATCCTAGGTTTGCCCAATTCGTCAGGAGATATAAACTGCAAATCAACTTCAAAGTGGTCTAGTATATCATCTTCGCTTTCAAATCCAAAGTGATTAATTAATTTTTCAATTACTTCGTCAACAGCCCAAAAATCAACAGGGCATCTATCTGGTAATTGTTTGTTAAGTACAGCAAGTGTACGTTCTCTAGATGTCATAGGTGTCATAAATAATCTCCATAAAATATTTGTAGTTAATACACATTTAATTGAAATTCATCTAAAATATGTGTGCTATTTTTGTGGAAAAATGCTCTCAAGCGGCCAAGTTTCCATTTTATCATACATGTTTTGCCATTGTAAAATTTCATAATTACAACTTACTGCAAAAATCTCAAGTAAAATTTGTGTTTCACGTTCATTTTTAGAATTGCACAACTCATTAACTATTTTAATTTCATTTTCACATTTGTTTACATAGCTACTAAGTGTGTAATATTCAATCCATTTATAATATTTATCGCTTTTGGGTAATTTGCACTGCGAAAGTAAGTGTTTGCCAAAATACATATATAAAATGTTACAAGGGAAGAGTGCCATCATACACGCAGCTATATCGCCTTCATGTGAGCGGGCAATTTGGTGTGAAGTATAAGAGCGTTTGCCCTCTGCCATAATTGTGCTTTCAAGCTCTTCAACAGTTATACCAAGTTCAACAGCCCAAAAATCTCTGTTATACATTACAGTGCCTTCCATTGTAGAAGACAATATTTTGTACCATTGTTCCATTTCATCAAACCCATGAGCTTTTGATAACCCAATAGCCCAGCATTTAGTATATTCTAATAAATATTGGTAATTTTGCCTGATTTGAAATTTAAATTTTTCTTCAGACATCGTACCATTTAAAATATTTTGCATTTGTTCACTTTTTTCTATTATTTCACAAGTTTTTTCAATAATAGGCTCTAAGTGTTTTTTAAAAAAATCCATAATTATTACAATTCCTTTCAAAACATGAAATAAAATTGTTAAAAATGAAACATAAAAAGGGAAGTGTGTTTAGTTTTCATTTTAGATATAATGTTGAATTCATGTTTAAATAAATCCTACTGAATAACTCGTTATTCAGTGTAAATGCTATGAATTTGCTGCAAAACACGCCTTTAAAGCGTGTTTTGCAGGCATTAATCAAAAGTAATATTTGCGTATGTTGTTATTTTTTATCTGCTTCAATAAGTTTTTTTAATGCTTCACAAGTCATTTTAATAGTATTATCTGTCATAGAACCATAAGCCATAACTGCACCGCAACGCACATTGCGCACACTGGAAACAATAAATAGGGCAGCAGCTTCCATTTCGCTAGCCATAACATTGCTTTTTCTCCAAGCTTCCCAACGTGCTTTTAATGTAGCAGCTATTGGCATACTGTCAGGGTCATGTTGGCCATAAAAAGAATCTTTTGATTGTGCAATTCCTTCTGCAAAGTTTAAGTTAAAATCTTTTGCAGCTTGTGCAAGGGCTTCTACAACGTGTCTGTTTGCAAGTGCAGGGTACTCTATTGGTACATAATGTGTTCCTGTACCCTCGTCTCTAACTGCACCGGTAATTATAACACCTTCAAGAGACTCATCATAACTAGCGTCACAAACTCTGCCACATGTACCTATGCGTATAAATGTATGTGCACCGCAATGTATTAGCTCTTCAAGTGCTATTGCGGCAGACGGGCCCCCCATGCCTGTGCTTGTAACAGATACTTTTGTACCGTTTAATGTTCCTGTCCATGTTTTATGTTCACGGTTATGTGCCACCAGTGTGGCGTTTTCAAAATGTTTTGCAATTAAATCTGTTCTGAAAGGATCTCCCGG
>CAYJDK010000248.1:2104-2765 GCA_964368905.1 uncultured Bacteroides sp. | reverse complement strand
AATTTTATGTGAGCTAGCAAAAGGAGCACAAAGCGTTAATTCATTGCTTGAAAACTTGCAAATTTCTCATTCGGGCATTTCTCAACATCTTGCAATTTTAAAGTCAAACAACATTTTAGATTATGACAAAAAAGCACAAACAGTATATTACAATATAAAAGATAAGCGAATAATTGAATTAATGGAATGTTTAAAAGAACTTTATTGTGAATAAAAAATAATTAAAAGGAGAAAATGTATGTTATCTTTTTTAAATAAACAAAAAACCACCCTAAATAAGTTAGATGAAGTAATGGATAAAATTGAACTGATTGATATTAGAGAATTAAATGAATATAAACAAGAAAAAATTGCAAATAGCAAAAATATTCCAATGCAAAAAATACTTAAAAACCCTGATGAATATTTAGACAAAAACAAGCTTTATTATATACTGTGCCAATCCGGAATGCGCAGTGCATTTACTGTGTTAGAGTTGAAAAAATTAGGCTACAACGTTATTAATGTAAGCGGTGGTTTAAATAATTACAACGGAAAAAATATAGTTTAAATTTTAGGAGGCTTTGTATGGAAAACAGTAACGCTAAAACAATTGTTATAGTAGGCGGTGTAGCTGGTGGTGCCGGTAGTGCCGCGCGCCTTAGAAGATTAAGCGAAGAAA
>CAYJDK010000248.1:0-2094 GCA_964368905.1 uncultured Bacteroides sp. | reverse complement strand
TATTATGCTTGAAAAAGGCGAATTTATCTCTTTTGCAAATTGTGGATTGCCTTATTATTTAAGCGGTGTTATAGAAAACAAAGACGACTTACTTGTGCAAACTGTGCAAGGATTTTCAAAAAGATTTAATGTGGATGTACGCACCTTTTCTGAAGCAGTTGCGTTAAACAGCGATAAAAAAATTATTAGGGTTAAAAACCATATTGAAAACACAGAGTATGATTTGAAATTTGACGATTTAATTCTTTCTCCCGGTGCAAGCCCTATTATACCTGCAATAAAAATAGACAATGCAATGCCGCTTTTTACACTTAGAAACATACCTGACACACTTAAAATAAAAGAATTTTTAAATGATAACACACCAAAAACCGCTTGCGTAATTGGCGGTGGGTTTATAGGTATTGAAGTAGCAGAAAATTTAGCACTTGCAGGCGTTAATGTAACTATAATAGAGGCAATTTCCCATTTAATGCCAAACATTGATGAGGACATGAGCCACACTTTACACAATTATATAAGAAGCAAAGGCATACAATTAGTATTAAGCAAAACCGCAAACGAAATTTCAAAAAATGGTGTTTATTTAAAAGACGGTGAATTTATACCATGTGACATGGTAGTTATGTCTGTTGGCGTTCGCCCTGCAACCGGGTTTTTAAAAAACAGCGGCATAAAACTTGGCTTAAAAGGCGAAATACTCGTTGATACCCACTTAAAAACTAACAAAGACAACATTTGGGCACTTGGCGATGCAATTTCAGTAAATAATTTTGTTTCAAACACACAATCGGTTATACCTTTAGCAGGCCCTGCAAATAAACAAGCGCGAATAGTTGCAAACAATATTATGGGGCAAAGCACACAATACAAAGGAACACAAGGCACAAACATTGCAAAAGTGTTTGACATGACTGTTGGTGCAACCGGCCTTAATGAGAGAGATTGCATAAATTTAGGGTATGATTATCATGCTTCTATTTCTATGTCAAACCATCACGCTGGCTATTACCCTAATGCAGAAATGATGACGATTAAATTACTGTTTTCAAAAAATGACGGTAAAATACTAGGCGCACAAATAGTAGGCAAAGCAGGAGTAGACAAACGGATAGATGTAATTGCAACAGCTATACGGGCACATATGACTGTTTTTGATTTAACTGAACTTGAACTTGCGTATGCACCGCCTTGCTCTAGTGCAAAAGACCCTATAAATATGGCAGGATATGTTGCCGAAAACATTATGACCGGCGAAATTAAATTGAGCACTTTTAAATTAGTTGAAAAAATGGGTAACGAGGTAATAAAACTTGATGTTCGCACAAAGTCAGAAGTATCAAAAGGAAGCATAGATGGCTTTATAAATATACCTTTAGACTCTTTAAGGGACAATATTCACAATTTAGATAAATCAAAACCTATTTATGTTATGTGCCATAGCGGGTTGCGCTCGTACCTTGCAGTTAGGCTTTTGCAAAATTATGGTTTTAATTGTTATAATATTAATGGTTCTTGGGCTTTTTATAAATCTTTTAAAACAGACGAAAACCACAAATTGCTTAGCAAACATAATAAAAAAAAAATTAAAATTAAATTTACTAATATTTTATTTTTATAAACAAAATTAAAACTAATTAACAAGCGCTTATAAGCATAGCCAACAGCCGTACTTATAAGCGCTTTATTATATTAAATTTTATCTATGAATCTTGCTTTGTGTCTGCAATTTGAATTTCTCTTAAGTTTACACCTTGTGGCAATTCATAAGCAAATTTAATTGTCTTTGCAACATCTAAAGTAGTAATACTTCCAACACCTGTACTTTGTTTCCATTCATTATAGCCTGCTTTTATTTCATCACTGGTTGTGTGGCTTAATAGTTCTGTTGCAACGGCACCCGGGCAAATTCTCATAACCCTTACATTGTGCGAAGAAAGTTCCATACGCGCTACTTCAGAAAGGCCAACTACACCGTATTTTGTTGCACAATATGCAGCATGATTTCCAAAAGGTTTTACCCCCGCTATAGATGATATGTTAATAATAGTTCCGCATTTTCTTTCTTTCATGTCATTCATAACAATTTGCATG
>CAYJDK010000247.1:2166-2789 GCA_964368905.1 uncultured Bacteroides sp. | reverse complement strand
TTGGCTCTCAAGCAGTTCAACTATATCGCTTTTATACTCTTTTAACTCACCAAAATCTATGTTTTGCGGTTTAGCATTTTCTATTAGGGCAGTATTTACAATTTGCTCAATTTTTTTTGCAATATTGTAAGGCAAACAGCATGTGCGCATTATGTCTTGTGCGTATAATTGCTTGTATTTTATCTCTTGGTAAAACGTGTTCCAATAGGGCACTTCTTCATTGATCGGCATTCGCACCATCAGCACAGGAAACCCGGGTTTTCTAAAAAACATATCCTTAATATACTCTTTGTTTGGCACGACATAACCGTCTTCACATATTTCGCCGCAATCTTTCCAAAATTCATTCCACCGAATAAAAAAATCAATATATTTTGACTTGTTGCCCTTTTTTAAGATATCCTGAAACTGTTCCGACAAAACAGAAGCGTGGTTTAGCACAAAGTCTAATTTTAAATCAATTTCTAATTCTTTTAGCGCATCAATGTCTTCTTGTGTTGCCAGCGCCTTGTTTAAATTGTAGTTAATAACAGAAAATCCGCGGTCTAAATCAGAATTATAAATGCTTGGCAAAACATATAGGGCTTTAAAAACATTTTTCAGTTCTTTGCGATTTAAAAAAT
>CAYJDK010000247.1:0-2156 GCA_964368905.1 uncultured Bacteroides sp. | reverse complement strand
CCCCCTATACTATCCGGGTATACATTTAACATTGGCCTAATATCATATATATCTAACATAATTATCACCTTTATAATTTACAAATAAAGTTTACATATTTAAAATTTTAGCAACTGCCCACTTTTTGAAATTACTATTTTTGCGTTATCAATTCGTGATTGTAAAAGTTCTTGCTCTATTTTGAGCACTGTTGTAACAAACGGGCTGTCTACATTGTTGTCCCTGTTTCTTGCTTTGCGGTGTGCCAGCGTTTCTTCAGGGGTGCTATTAAGTAAAACAGGCACATCAACACCCAACAAATTTATATTGTTAGCATGTGTCCACTCAATAATCAAAATGTTTTTTTTGCTAAAATCAACTTTTTCATACCATAGTTCACTTAACTCGCGCCCCATCCTTTTCAGGTGTATTTTTTCGTCACCTTGTTTGAACTTGTCTATAATACTGTTAAGTTCATTAAAGCAAATTTCTTTTTCTGTGCCTAAATAACTTTTAAGCCCTTTTATTCCGCCATTTATATAATATTCTAACCACGGGTAATTTTTTGTGTTCTCTTCGTTTGCATCGTTTTCAACAGTTTGCAGTTTTTGCAAAATTTTAATGTTTTTCTCGTTACAAACTCCGCTTTTAACCATTTCTAAAATACCGGACTTTCTAAATATACTAAGGCGTTCCGCATCATTATAAAGCGGAAACCTATGCGGATAGTTATCTCCTGACAAGATATAACTACCCATGCCTCGTTTTTCAAAATAAAATGATATAACCGATGATATTTCAGACTTGCCTACGCCTGAACCTCCACAAACACCAATTACAATTTTGTTTTTGTTTATGCAATCATCCTCGTCAAGCTTTTTTAACAAAGCAGGAAAAATGATGTTTGCCTTTTCAATGTGCTCTGAAGATACAGCAATTTTGTCTCCCGGCATGTCGCCGTATGTAAGTGGTTGTTGTAAGGTAGGTGGTGTCCAATTCAATTCCTTACTTATAGTAATACTGCATTTGTTTATATTATTCACTTTTCATACTCCTGTTTTTAATTATCTTAATAACTGTCTATTAAAATTAGCCCTTTATTCCGCTGCTTGCAACAGATTGCACAAATTGCTTTTGAAACAACAAAAACACAACAAGTGCCGGCAATGTTGCCATAACGCCAAATGCGAAAATTTCTCCCCAAAAAGTATATTCAGAGGCATAGAGTGCTTTCAAAACTTGTGGCAGTGTTCGCAAGGTATCATCTCTTGTAACAAGTGTTGGCCAAAGCAAATCTCCCCATGCCCTAATAAAGTTCATAATTGCAACTGTTGCACATATAGGCTTTGATAGCGGCAACATAATTTTCCAAAACACACCTATGTAGTTTAGCCCATCTACTATGCCTGCCTCTGTAAGTTCTTTAGGCATGCCTTTAAAGTGTGTATAAAATAAATAGATATAAATTGGCATTGCGATATTAGGCACTACAAGCACAAAAATTGTATTTAGTATGCCCAAGGAATTAGCTACCATAAAACGGTTTATTATAATAGACTCAACAGGTATAATTGCAAGTGCTAACATTAAAGATATTAGCAATTTGCGCCCTTTAAAGTTTAAAAGTGCAATAGAGTAACCCATCATAGAATTTATGAAAACACCAAAAAAAATTGTTAAAGCGGTAACAGTGGCCGAGTTTCTGAAATATCTTGTGAAATCCATTCTTTCAAGTAAAGAAAAATAGTTATCGAGAGAAAGCTGCCCATAAGGAATAAAAGCATTAATGCTAGACATGTCCGCAACAATTTGCCTATCGTTTTTTAAAGACGAAACAAATAAATAAATTAGTGGCCCTATAAACACAGCGGCAATTAACATAAACACTAAATATAAACCTACAGTTTTTAGCATTTTTTCCTTTTTAATATTCACGCTTTTTCCCTCCCTAAAACATATTGCTGGAATAGTGATATGCTTAAAACAAGCAAAAAGAAAACAACTGCAATTGCTGAGGCATAACCAATTTGGCTATTTGTAAAGCCTGCTTGGTATATTAAATATATAACAGATATAGTGGAATTTTTTGGCCCACCGTTTGTTAAAACAAAAACCTGTGTAAAAAGCTTAAGCGAAGAAATTGTATTTGTAATTACTACATACGTCAATGTATTTTT
>CAYJDK010000246.1:0-2790 GCA_964368905.1 uncultured Bacteroides sp. | reverse complement strand
TAGGATGAATTCAAAACATTTGATAGAAGCTATTTTGAAAAAAGAAAAACCAAGCAGAACACCGTTAGTACCATCATTTTATGAATATACAGCAAAAATGGTAGATAAGAGCATATCAGAAACTTCTCAAAGTGTAGATTTGATAGTAAAAGGTCAACTAGAATGCTATAAACGCTATAAACATGACCTTGTTGCTGTTGGCGTAGATATTTATAACGTTGAGCATGAGGCGCTTGGAGCAAAATATGATTTTTTTGACAAATTCATACCTGACTCAAAAGATATATTAATTAAAAAACCGGAAGATTTTAAAAATTTAAAAATACCAAACCCATTAAAAGATGGTAGAATGCCGCTTTATTTAGAAGCATGTGAAAAAATTAATAAAGAAATTGGCGACGAAGTGCTTGTTACAGGCACAATAATGGGGCCGTTTACTCTTGCGGTAATGTCAAGAACATATGAAGAATTAATAATGGACATGATAGATGACGAGGACTTTGCAAAAGAGCAAATTGAGTTTGCGTACAAAGTTGGCCTTGAATTTGGCAAAGCTTTTGTTGATATTGGTGTTGGCATAACAATGAATGAATCTTGGATAAGCCCGCCACTTTTGCCACCGTCTTACTATACAGAGCATGTGCAATATTACGAAAAGCGCCTTATACAAGAGCTAAAAGAATATGGGGCAAGCATTGTTACTTTAATTAGTGGCGGAGAAATGGGCCCGGTTATTGATGAACTTTGTGAAACAGGCACAGACCTTGTTTTGTGTAATTACGTTAATGACAGGCAATTGTTGAAAAGTATGGAGCAATTCTTAGGGCAAGCATTGACCCAAAAGAGCTAATTTCTCCCACACATGAAGTTATGGAAAAGCAAATTAAAGAAGTTTATGATGATTGTGCTTCTTACAACGGCCTTGTTTTGGGTTGTGGAGTTGTTCCATACGAAGCGACAGACGAAAAAGTTAAGAAATTTATGGAACTTGGCAAAAATCTTGATCCGAAATTAGGTTAAAATTGCAATTGAAAATAAAAGTTTAATTTTATATTAAATCTCCGATTGCCGCAACGGAAGATTTTTATTAATATTGTTTTTGCGGCAGAATGGAGAACCATATAATGATACGCGAATGGAATGAAGAATCTTTAGACCACAGAAATACTTTGATGTATGCAATGGGATTTACGCCACAGGAAGTAAAAAAACCTGTAATAGGCATAATAAACGCATGGAACGAAATGAATCCGGGACACTATCCGTTTAAAGATGTTATACAAAACATTAAAAATTCTGTTAACAATGCAGGCGGCCTTGCTGTAGAACTGCCAATTAGCGGTATTTGCGACGGTATTTGCAGCAATACACCCGGTGATAGATATACATTGCCGGCACGTGACCTTGTTTCGAGCGAGGTTGAAACATTAGCAGAACTAAATATGCTTGAAGGCATTATTTTACTTGGAACTTGTGATAAGGTTGTTCCCGGTATGTTAATGGGTGCACTAAGGGTAAATATTCCCACTGTTATGTTTACAGGCGGTTTTATGGCTGCGGGTAATTATAAAGGAAAAATGCTTACATTAACACATACAAAACAAGCATATGCAGCATATGTTGCAGGCGATATGAGCGAAGAAGACTATAAAGGTATTGTAAGAAATGCATGCCCAACACCCGGTGCATGCCCATTTATGGGAACAGCAAACACAATGTGTGCAACTGCTGAAATATTAGGATTTAGCCCACACGGTAACGCAAGCACAAGAAGCCAAACTGAAAGCTGGCACGAGCAAGCAGAACTTATTGCTACAAGAATTGTAGAGCTTGTTAATTCTAAAACTCGTCCTCTTGATTTAATTAATCAATCAAATTTTGAAAATGCAGTTAAATATATGATGGCAACAGGTGGTTCAACAAATAGTATTTTACACATACCTGCTATTGCAAAACAAGCAGGCTTTGATATTAATGTTGAAATGTTTGACAAAATAAGCGAACAAATTCCTTGTATCAGCAGTATTTATCCTAACCACCCAACATATACAATGGAAGAATTTGCAAAAGCTGGCGGACTTGGCGCCGTTGTAAAAGAGCTTAGTAAAAAAGGTTTGATTGACATAAATGCAAACGGCATGTTTGGCACTATAGCAGATAAAATTGCCGTTAGCGAAAATAAAGACACTGATGTTATACATACTTGTGATGACCCAATTAACCCACAAGGTGGTCTTGCTGTATTACATGGAAACATTGCAACAGACAGTGCAATTGTAAAATTTAGTGCAGTTGATAAACAAGCATGGATATTTACAGGTAAAGCAAAAGTTTATAATTCTCAAGACGATGCATGGCATGCAATTTTAAAAGATGAAATTGTGAGCGGTGACGTTGTAATAATTAGATACGAAGGGCCAAAAGGATCTCCTGGTATGCCGCACATGGAAACATTTATGGCAGCAGTTTTGGGTAAAGGCCTTGGCAAAGAAATAGCACTTGTTTCAGACGGAAGATTTTCAGGCGCAACGGGTGGCTTAGCAATTGGACATGTTAGCCCGGAAGCATATGAAGGTGGAAACATTGCTTTAATTGAGAATGGCGATACAATAAATATTAATATTGCAAAACGTGAATTGACAATTGATGTTACAGATGAAGAGTTTGAAAATAGGCGTAAAAATTGGCAACCTATTAAAAAACCTGCAACAGGTTGGTTAAAATTGTTTAGAGATAATACAACATCATCTCACAAAGGTGCAACTGTTTTTTGGGATTAATTTTTAAGGG
>CAYJDK010000245.1:0-2793 GCA_964368905.1 uncultured Bacteroides sp. | reverse complement strand
TTTTTTCTGATAAATACACTTGATACTGAAACGGGCAAGTCATAGGCCTTAGGGCAAAGCACTCTTTGCTTTCATCGTCGGCATCGCCCATAACAAACATGCCGTCTCTATAATGGTCCCAGTGGCCTGAAATTTTATACAAATCGCTCTTTGCCATAAGCGGTGTGCGTGTTAAAACATAGCCGTACTCGTTTTCTTCTTTATCTTGTATATACCTGTTTAATATTTGAAAAAGCTTTGCACCTTTAGGCATTAAAATAGGTAACCCCTGCCCAATAACGTCTGCCGTTGTAAAAAACTTAAGCTCTCTGCCTATTTTATTATGGTCACGTTTTTGCGCTTGTTCTACTGCAAGCAAATATGCCTCTAGCTCGCTTGCTTTAGGGAACGCCGTGCCATAAACCCTGCACAGCATTGGCCTATTTGAGTCTCCACGCCAATACGCACCGGTGGCACTTGTTAATTTAACGGCCTTTACGGTAGATGTATCCATTAAATGCGGCCCTGCACAAAGGTCTATAAAATCTCCTTGCCTATAAAAACTTAAAGTGTCGCCTTTTGCTGCGTGCTCCTCAATAAGTTCTAATTTATAAGGTTCGTTTTTCATTACTTCGCGCGCTTGCTCATACGTCATATACAATTTTTCAAGTGCTAAACCTTGTTTGCATATGCTTTTCATTTCAACTTCTATTTTATCCAAATCTTCACGTGTAAATGGTTTTTCCACTTCAAAATCATAATAAAACCCGTTGTCTATTGCCGGGCCAATTGCAAATTTTGCACTTGGGTATAATTTTTTAACAGCTTGTGCCAACATGTGGCTTGCCGTGTGATGAAACGCCTTTTTCCCTTCTTCATCACTAAAAGTAAGTATATCAAGTGCACAATCTTTTTCAACCATTGTGCGCAAATCACACAGCACACCGTCTATTTTAGCGGCACATGCACTTTTATAAAGCCCTGCACCTATTTGCTTTGCTATTTCGGCAGCACTTGCTTTTTCAAACTCACGCACAACTCCGCCTTTTAAAGTTACGTTCATTACGCTCTCCCATCTTTTTTACAATTATAATGTTGCAAATATATGGTTTAAACAAGTAACGGTTTAATATCTGCTGCTAATTGTTCATACATTTGCATTGCGCCTTCAAAGTTTTTGGATATTGTTGAGTAATACACCTTTATTTAAGCAACTGTGCCGGAAGGGCGCACAATAACACTGGCCTGTGATTTTAATTTATAAATAAGCATGTTGCTTTTTGGCAAAGTTATATTTGTTTGTGTATTATTTTCTATATTTTTAGAAACTTGTGTTTCAAAATCGTCTACACTAACAACTTTATGTCCTGCAATTTCTTTTGGTGTGTTTGCCCTTATTTTAGCCATAATATCTGCCATTTTTTGCATACCTGTAAGCCCTTCAAATTCAAAAGAATCTATTTTGTGCAAATAATAGCCATATGTATCGTAAATTTCGTTTAGCCTTTTAAGCAAAGATGAATTATGCTGCCATTTCACATATTAGCATACTTGCAACAACGGCATCCTTATCACGCACATATGTGCCCGCAAGGTATCCGTAACTTTCTTCAAAAGCAAAAATAAAGTTGTCTTCTTCGTTTTTTTCTTCAAGAAGCAAAATTTGCTCGCCTATATATTTAAACCCTGTTAAAACACTCTTATGTTCTACACCGTATTGCTCTGCAATTTTAACTGCCAGTTGTGTGCTTACAATGCTACTTACCGTTATAGGGTTTTTTGGCATTGTATTTGCTTGTTTGCGTGCTGCACAAATATAATCAAGCAATAACACGCCAATCTCATTGCCTGTAAGTAAGCGGTAATCATTATTTTGTTCGTCTTTTAAAGCAACTCCTACCCTGTCTGCGTCCGGGTCTGTTGCAAGCAAAATGTCTGCACATATTTCTTTAGCAAGTTTTAGGCCCAGTTCCAGTGTTTGCTTAACTTCAGGGTTAGGGTATGGGCATGTCGGAAAGTTTCCATCAGGGTGTTCTTGCTCTTTAACAACTGTTACGTCTTTAACCCCAATATCGCTTAAAACTCTGCGCACAGGCACGTTTCCGCTACCGTTAAGCGGTGAATACACAACTTTTAAGCCTGCTTTTTCACACACGCCTTTTCTCATGCTTTGCGCTTTTATGTTTGTATACAATTCTTCTATTACTTCATTAGATATGTATTGTATTTGCCCATTTTCTAGCGCACTTTCAAATTCTGTTATCTTTACATCATTAAAAATATGTGTGTTTTTCATATGTTCGTATACACTGTTTGCCGCTTGTTCTGTCATTTGGCAACCGTCCGGCCCATATGCTTTATATCCATTATACTTTGCAGGGTTATGGCTCGCTGTTACCATAATGCCTGCATCGCATTTTAAACGCCTTGTAGCAAAACTTAATGCAGGCACCGGCATAAGCTGGCTGTAAATGTACACATTTATGCCGTTAGCCGCTAAAACACTTGCCGCTTGTTTTGCAAAAACGTCACTTTTAATGCGGCTGTCGTATGCAATGGCAACGCTGCTTTTTTTATTTGTGTTTTGCTCGTTTAAATAGTTTGCTAGCCCTTGTGTTGCCTTGCGCACCATGTATATGTTCATTCGGTTTGTTCCTGCACCAAGCACACCCCTTAACCCGGCCGTGCCAAACGCAAGTGTTGCGGCAAACCTATCTTTAATTTCATCGTCGTTTCCTTCAATTTCAATTAATTCTTTTACTAGGTCTTCGTCGGTCAATTTTGTTGTTTTCCATAACTTATATTGTTCGTTGT
>CAYJDK010000244.1:0-2801 GCA_964368905.1 uncultured Bacteroides sp. | reverse complement strand
ATTGCTGATTTATTGTGCAATCTTGCTTGCGAAAAAAAAAGCGGCGTTCATACACTTTTAATGGCACGTAATGGCAAAATAATTTGTGATGCAAATTATACACCGTATAGCACTAATAATTGGCATGTTACACACAGCCTTTGTAAAACATTTATCGGTGTTGGTATTGGTATGCTTGTAGACGAAGGCTTGCTGTCTGTATCTGATTATGTGTGCAATATTTTCCCGGAAAAGTGCTCTTTTTTAACACCAAAAAAGATAAGAAGCATAAAAGTAGAGCACTTATTAACAATGAGAAGTGGTGCGAATTTTGCTGAAATGGGCTCAACAACAGAAAAGGATTGGGTTGGCTCATTTTTATCTTATGACTGCGCGTATGAACCGGGAGCAAAGTTTCATTATAATAGCATGAATACTTATATGCTTTCTGCAATAATAACAAAAAAGACAGGTAAAACGGCTTATGATTACCTAAACGAAAAGCTTTTTACGCCGCTTGGTTTTAGCAATGTAGGGTGGGAAACATGCCCGGCAGGCATAACCAAAGGTGGTTGGGGTATGTATGTTTTTGCCGAAGATTTAATAAAATTAGGCATGTTATTTTTAAACAAAGGCGTTGTTTATGAAAATGAAACAGAAAAACGCATTATTAGCGAAGAGTGGATTGAAAAAAGCTTAGTGTGCACGGCAGAAGAAAATATGCTTTGTGGATATGGGTACCAACTTTGGAATTATGAAAAAAGCAACTACTATATGTTTAATGGTGTGTTTGGGCAAAATTTAATTATTATGCCAGACACAGGTATGGTTGTTGCAATTAATTCAGGCAGTACAGACATTTTTGCTATGGGACCAACATTTTATATAACAGATGTTTTTTTAAATAAAGTTAAATATTATAAAAAGCAAAGCACAGTTATTAATTATATAAATAACAAAAAACTTAATTATGTTATAAACAATTTAAATTTTAATAAAGCATTAAATGTACCCAAAAATTTGTTTTTACATGTTGCAAAAGAGCACTTAAAACAAAGCGTAAATAAAATTAAATGTAATAAAAAAAGTGTATTATTAAAAAAATGCACTGAATTAAATGGAAAAATTTATAGGTTTGAAAACAGTAAGTTTGGGCTTTTTCCTGTTATTTTAAGCTGTATGAATGACTGTTACTCCAAAGGCCTTTTGCAAATATCTTTTGTTTGTGAAAATGATGTTTTTTATATGTTATGGCAAGAAATGGACAATGCATTTAAAATACCTATAGGTTTTGAAAATGCACTTGTTTGTGAGCTGTCTTTTTCCGGCAATGTGTTTTTAATAGCAACAAAAGGTGTTTTTACTAAAGATGAGGATGACGACGATGTTTTAAAACTTAGCTTGCATTTTTTAGAAAGTAGCAGTACACAAAACATAAAATTGTTCTTTTTACAAAATAGTATTCATGTTTCAATGAGCGAAAGCCCAAATTTAATTGAAATGTTTAGAAAAATAAGCGAATTATCATCACAATTTATTGTGCCGGATACTTCTATGATTTTAAAAAACAGTTATGTAAGCAAGCTTGCTCACAGGTTTTGTTACCCATCTTGCACAAGCGTTTCTCAAATAAATGAAGCAGAAATTAACAGCAAAGACAGAGAGGAAATACTAATTGCAAAAATAAACAACACAGATTAACCTTAATGTATTGCAAAACATGTTAAATTGTGATAAACTTTTCAAGTAATAAATAAACACAATGACAAAGAGAGTAAGTGCAACTGCTTGTACACAAGAGAAAAACACCCTGGGCTGAAAGTGTTTTGTTCAAGTTTGCGCCGAAGTTCACTTTAGAGTGGCCCGTGTTAACAACTTTTGTTAAGTAGCACAGGACGTAAGGTTGCGTTAAAACTTTTAAGAGCCGATAAGTAATTTGTAGTATTTTTAAATGTCGGAATTCGGGTGGTACCGCGGAGTGAATTGTACAGCTTCGTCCCAATGTGGGGCGGAGCTGTTTTTTTAACTGCCCAGAAAAAGTACTTATTATTGCAAAAGAATGGAGAATAAAAAATGCAAAATATTGTAAATGCGCTTAAAGAAAGCGCAGACAGTGTTCTTAATCAAGTTCAAAACGGCGGCCAACTTTCAGATTTTTGGCAAGAGTATTTAAGCAAAAACGGAAAAATAGCAGGACTAATGAAAGAATTGCGCAATGTTTCTAAAGAAGATAGGCCGCTAGCCGGCAAACTTATTAACGAGCTAAAACAAGCAGTTGAAAAAGAATATGAGAACGCTGCTGTGCGTATAAAAAATATTGAAATGGACGCAAAAAATAAACAGGAAGAAATTGACATTACTTTGCCTGCAAAAATTAGAGATACGGGCGCACTGCACCCAATTACTCTTGTTAAAAATGAGATAATAAACGCCTTTACAGGCATGGGCTTTTTTGTTTATGAAGGCCCTGAAATTGAAATAGACGATTATAACTTTACACGCCTAAACGTGCCAAAAGACCACCCTGCAAGAGATATGCAAGACACGTTTTATATTACAGATGATTTGCTTTTACGCACGCATACATCGCCGGGTCAAATACGCATTATGGACGAAAAAAAGCCGCCAATAAAAGTTTTGGTTCCCGGCAGGGTGTTTAGAAGCGACAGCGATGCAACCCATAGCCCCATGTTTCATCAAATGGAAGGGCTTGTTGTAGATAAAGGCATAAATTTATGCGATTTACAAGGAATGCTTGACAGCTTTGTTAAAGCGCTTTTTGGCAATGACACAAAAACACGTTTGCGCCCGTCTTATTTTCC
>CAYJDK010000243.1:0-2822 GCA_964368905.1 uncultured Bacteroides sp. | reverse complement strand
AATATAAATAGTAATAATGCTAAGCAAAAGAAACACAACCATTATTATTACCATGCAAATTCTTCCACCATTATTATAAGTAGCAGGCTTATTGCTAAAATTTGCATTTGTATAATTATTTGCTGATGCATTAAATATATTTGCGCTACTATTATTTTGCACTTGTTCTAGCCTAACACCGCAACTTGTGCAAAAAGAGCTGCTTTCTAAGTTGTAAGACCTACAATTAACACAAATTTTACTATAATAGTTATTCATTTTCTCTCCGTTCGTTTAAACATAAAAACAATTTATGCTAAAGACTCTTCTTGCTCCGGCTTCTCAATAGAGCTACCGTCAGGTGTAGTATATCCAAAAAGCGCTTTTTCAAGTGCATCTGTGTCACAGTGCAAACCGTCGTAAAAATTATCAGCAGTAACACCCTCTATTGCATTTGGGTTATAAGAACCATACACAGATATATTATACTTTTGCGCTAGCTCTCTTATTGCAGGTTCTGTTTGCAAAAATCCGCCATAACGTGTTGGGTCTTGTGCATTTATTGCAACTACACCGTCATACGTAGTAGGGTGGTATGGTGATAGCACTATTTTAATTTCTACACCAAGACTTGTTGCATACTCAAAAAACTTATCAAACTGTTCTAAAGGTTCTGTATCCATTTCAGGGTAATCTGCCATATAAAGCAAGTTCTCTGCTTGATACGCTGCGTCTAACAAACGTTCCTCTGCTGTTCTATTCCTAAAGTTAACGTCATAAAGCAAACTTCCGTCACCGCACTTAACCTCTGTTGTTTGGTTATAAAGGTCACCTACAACCGGTTCCGGGCCGCTAACAGTGCTTGCGTCACGCAATGTATATGTAATATTATCCTGAAAATATTGCGGTGAATACAAAGCCTCAAATGCTGCGCTATCATCGCCTTCTTCATATATTATGTTATAACCTAGTTTTTCATTCAAAAATTCTGTATAAAGTTCTTTATCGCTTCTTGCATCAAACGTTGCACTTCTAAAGTGCCACGGGTCTAAACTTAAAATTACGGTTTGTGGCATTGCGTCTATTTTATCAAAATAATAAAAAATGCCCATAACGTCTGCAATGTCTCCGCCTGTTACGCCAAAGTTAAAAAAGCTATCTGTTTGTACTGCCTCTTTTGTAAGCTGTAAAATCCTACTTGACCCTATTGATATAATTTGCGGTTTTGGATCTATATTAGAAGCCATTATTTGAATAATATCGCGTTCTCTTGCGTTAAGCTGCTCGTAGCCTGTAATGTTTACGCCACTTAAAACCATGTCTGCAACTGCACGCATTTCAAGGTCTCCTTGAAAATAACCCGAGCAATCTACAACATAACTGTAAAAGAATGTAAAAAGTGGTACCGTGCACAATAAAGCACCGCAAAAAGCTATTTTAAACACAGAAAATATTCTGCTCAATATTAGCAATAATGTTTTTTTAATATTCATGTTTTTACTTCCCTATCATATTAATTACATATATATTTTACTAATAAACAATGTAATTTATTGTGTGCATTTTAAAAATGCATTTAAATTATATAGCTTTAGTAATTTTGATACACAAAGCCGGAAGCCCCAAACTCTCCGTAAAAAAATATTAAAAGGCAAAGTGCGTAGTATAATGGTAAACGCAAATAAAACGGCATTTTGCGAATTAATAAGTTTGTTGGCATTTGAATATATTCAAATCCTTCAATAACAAATATACCACCTATTAAAACCCATAATTTAATGCCTTCAATGCCAAAAGTTACAAGTGTTTGCATTATCTCGCCGTTAAAGGCACTTGCCCAACCTGTAAACAAGCTCTCGTAAAAGTAAAGGCCGGCTATTAAGCCATCTCCGCCTGCGTATAGCTCGGTACAAATAAATACAAGCCCACTTGTAAAAATTAAGTATGTAAAAATAATTTGTATAATATTTTTTAGCGGACTCCAATAATAAAGTGGGTTATATTTATGAAGTTTAGTGCGCAGTGCAAGTGTTTCTTTGCCAATAACCAAAAACACACCTGTTAGTGTTCCCCACACCAAATAAGCCATAGATGCACCATGCCAAAGCCCACTTACGGTAAACACTATTATAAGGTTAATATTTGTGCGCAGTTTGCCTTTTTTACTTCCGCCAAGTGGAAAGTATAAGTATTCACGAAACCATGACGACAAACTTATATGCCAGCGACGCCATAAATCTGTTAAACTTGCAGCGGCAAGCGGGCGCTTAAAGTTTTCCATAATAGTAAGGCCAAAAACAGCACCACTACCAATTGCTATATCTGAAAGAGCTGAGAAATCCATATATAATTGATATGAAAATATTAATGCTGCCAATAACAACATAGGACCTGAATAATTTTCCATATTTGAAAAAACCGGCCTAATTATGTTTAAAAGCCCATTAGCTATTACAAGCTTTTTAAAAAAGCCCCACAAAATTCTAAATGCACCGCCTGAAACTTTTTCGTAATCAAAAGTAACAGGTTGCTTAAATTGCGGCAACATATTCCTTGCACGTTCTATTGGTCCTGCAACTATGTTTGGGAAAAACGTTACAAAAAGCGCATAGTATAAAAAGTTTTTTTCCGGTTTAATTTTATCCCTATAAACATCAATAATATAACTTGTTGATGAAAATATAAAATAGCTAATTCCTAATGGTACTGCAATGCTTATAACTGTGCCAAATAAAAAGTTAGAATACTTAAAATACATAAGTAAACCAAAGCAAGAAAGCATTGATACTGTAATTATTATTATTTTTACTGCCTTTGAATTAACTGCACCAATTAAAATACCG
>CAYJDK010000242.1:0-2836 GCA_964368905.1 uncultured Bacteroides sp. | reverse complement strand
ATAAAGGGTAAAGCGTTGTTTAGCATTGCGTGTTTTTGCCTTTTGGCACTGCGCAAAGCCGAAACAGCTGCATTATTAATACAAGTATTTGCATATGTTGCAAAAGATGCACCATTGTTTACATCGAATGTAACAATTGCACGAAATAGCGCAATTAAACATTCTTGAACCGCGTCGTCATATTCAAGGCCGGGGCATACCCTGCGCTTTGCGGCCGCTTTTACGGTGGGCATAAAATAAAGTATTATTTCATCAAACGCTTGTTCGTCACCGTTGCGTACCAACAACAATTTTTTACTAAAATCAAATTGCATTGCTGCCTCTGCACTTAAAAATTAACATATAATCTAATTAAAATTTTATTAGACTATATAAACTAAGTGTACTATTTATTATGAGTAAAGTCAAGCAAAGTTTTGAAATAATTCAAAAAAAATTTCACAATTAGCAAATAGCACATTAAATGGTTACTTTTTTTGTAGTACTTATTTAGTCAATTGTAATGTTACGTATCCACTTACCGCTACGTATACGTATTATAGATAAAGTTGCCTTTATAAAAGCATCGAGTTTTAAAAATACATAAACAATTGGTACGGGCAGGCCTATAACCAGGCCGGCTATTACACCTGCAGGCACGCTTACAAGCCACATGGCGCCGCAATCGTATAAAAATGCAGATTTAGTGTCTCCGCCGCCACGCAAAATTCCTACTATGCACGTAACGTCTACGCATAAAATTAGCTGTAACATTGCAAGCACACCCAAAATAGAGTATGCGGCGTCGTGTGCTGCTTGCGTTGTGTCGTACAACGTTAAAAACGGGGTTCTTATTAATAAAATTAGTAAGCAATTAAATATGCCAAGAAATACAGAAAATAAAAGCATGCTGTTTGCAACAAGCTTTGCTTTTTCGGAATCACCGGCACCTATTGTTTTACCGGTTAGCACGGCCGCGGCATTAGCAACACCTATAATTGTAACAAAAGCAAGTTGATTTAAAACGTTTGCAATGCTGTTAGCCGTTACAAAAACCTCGCCTATCCAACCCATAATTGCAGTAGTTGTAACCATACCAATGCTCCAAATAATTTCGTTGCCAATAACGGGCATTGCATGGCGCATGTACGACGGTAAAATGCTTTTTTCAAACTTAAAACATTGATGAAGTTTAAAATTAACTGTTTTTTCAACTTTATACATGTAAAATAATACCATTATAAGCTCTGAACAGCGTGCTATTATTGTGCCAACAGCGGCACCGCGCACGCCCATTGCAGGTGCACCAAGTAAGCCAAAAATAAATATTGCATTAAACACAACGTTTATTACAAAGCTAACGCCGTAAATTACGGCAGAAATAATAACTTTTTCAACAGCGCGAAGGCTCATCATGTAGTTGTTTGCCAGTGCATATGGTATATATGAAAAAGCAATTAACCCTAAATATCCGGCTGCGGCAGCTACTACGTGCTGTTCGCCTGAAAAAAGGCTCATAATATTGTAGGGGAATAAAATGCACATTATTGTTACAAAAGTGCTTAATGCAAAAACAAGTTGCATACTCAGGCGCATTACTTTGTGTATACTGCTAAGGTCTTTTTTACCCCAGTATTGTGCAATTAATACTGTGCCACCGCTGGAAAAACCAAAACAAGTTGCCATTAAAAATGTAAAAGGCTGTGTGCCAAGATATGCCGCAGAAATAGCGGTGTCTCCAAGGCGGCCAAGCATAACGCTGTCCATCATATTAACGCCAAAACTAATTGCGTTTTGAAGTGCAACAGGTATTGCTATTGCAAAAACTGATTTTAAAAAAACTTTTTCTAGCATAAAGTGTTTTTTAAAGGATGCTAATGTCATAAATACTCCATTTCTTGAATTGTAAAATTGTTTATGGGTAAATTTAAAAGTTATATATAAAAATAAAAAAGTAAGCAAATAAAACATATATATTATTTGCGGTAAAACTTTATAAAAATAAATGCTATTTAAAAATTAGCCTTGCTGAGGTTCTTTCATTGTAAGGGCTATGCGTTTTTTAGGTATGTCTATACTAATAACCCATACATTAACAACGTCGCCTACTTTTAAAACCTCGCCCGGGTGCTTTATAAAGCGAGAACAAATTTGGCTTATGTGAACAAGCCCGTCTTGATGCACGCCAATGTCAATAAATGCACCAAAATCTATAACATTGCGCACTGTTCCCTTTAATTTCATGCCGGGAGTTAAATCTTTCATATCAAGAACATCGCTGCGCAAAACAGGTTGTGGCAAACTGTCGCGCATGTCACGGCCCGGGCGTAAAATTTCTGCAATAATGTCGTTTAAAGTAGGCACGCCAACACCTATTTCTTCGGCCAATTTATCAAGGCCTATTTCTTTTGCTTTTTGTTGCAAATTAGCAACTTCGGCAGTGCCTATATCTTTTGTGCTAAAGTTACATAGAGTTAGCAGTTTTTCTGCCGCTGAATAACTTTCAGGGTGCACGGCAGTAGAGTCTAGCTTGTTTTTTGCGTTTGGAACGCGCATAAAACCGGCGCATTGTTCAAAAGCTTTTGGCCCAAGTTTTGAAACTTTTAAAAGTTCTTTTCTTGTTTTAAACGCACCGCTTTCTTCCCTGTGTGCCACAATGTTTTTAGCACTTGCGGCAGTAATACCTGCCACGCGTGAAAGAAGTGGGGCACTTGCTGTGTTAATGTCTACACCAACTGTATTAACACAGTATTCCACAACGCCGTCTAACGCGCTTGAAAGTTGCGCTGTTGGCATATCGTGCTGATATTGCCCAACACCAACGGCTTTTGGGTCAATTTTAACTAGCTCTGCAAGT
>CAYJDK010000241.1:2502-2861 GCA_964368905.1 uncultured Bacteroides sp. | reverse complement strand
TTGGTAAATGTATGGGTTTTACAAAAATTTGTAATAACGCGTATCCAAATACCACATAACTAAAAAGAGCACACAAGACAACACCGCAAAACCGTGAGGAAAACCCAATTCTAAGGTGTTGTTCTTTCTCACTGTCGTTTGCGCAAAGTGACCCTGTGCACCACGTAAAAACAAGCGCTAATATACCGCTTGCTACTAATATTAAAATTTCAAGACCATCGGGGTCCATGTAAATTTCTCCTTTTTAATAAATAATTTTTTAACTTACCTATATTACTATACAAATTTTTTTGTCATATGTCAAGGCACATTAATGATAACATGCCGTGTGTTGTATACGCTACTTTATATATTTTATG
>CAYJDK010000241.1:0-2492 GCA_964368905.1 uncultured Bacteroides sp. | reverse complement strand
AAATAAAAAATATGTTTGTAAAAATGTTGTTATAAATTTGTGTTGACAATAATGTGTACAAATTATATAATAGTTGCGGTAATTATTTGTTGGTTATTTTAGTAGATGATAATTTTAGGTTGCGAGCCGATAAATAAAAAATGAAATGGTTGCACGTTAGCGTGCATAGCATAACATAATTTTAAAATGGAGAATGGAAATGAATAATATTAAATTACGAGAATTTGCACAGCAAAACCAATTGCAATTTGACGATGAAAAAGGCATGGCTTATGGTAATTATAATGGTTACAGTGTAGGTATAATGAAAGATGCTAATAAAAACTACTCAGTGTTTTTAAGCATTACAAATAACAGGGCGCCGCTTTCAGTAGATGAATTTAAACAATTTGCAAAATCAGAAAAAGAAATTTTTACGGCATATACAATAAATGGCAAAAGTGGTGTTTTTACTATTCGTGGCGGTATGAGCGAAAGCAAAACATTGCAAAAATTACAAGTTGCACTTAATAAAATAACAAGTTACCTTGGAAGCTTAGGTTATAGAAATGTATGTTATGGGTGTTCACAGCAGGTTCAAACATCAATGTATTATGTTAATGCTGCATTGGTGGATTTTTGCGATAATTGCTTTGATAAAGTTAACCAAAGCATAAGTCGTGAAGAACAAAATTTTAAAAATAAAAGCGAAAACGTACCTTTTGGTATTGCAGGTGCTTTTCTTGGTTCACTTTTAGGTGTTGCCGCAATAGTAATATTAGGGCAACTAGGGTATATAGCGGCAATTTCTGGTTTTATTATGGCGCTTTTTACTTTAAAAGGATACGAAAAATTTGCAGGTAAATTATCAAAAGTAGGCGTTATTGCGTCGGTAATAATTTTGTTTGTTATGACAATATTCGGAAATAGGCTTGATTGGGCAATTTCAATTTCAAGAGAGCTTGGAAATTCTTTATTTGAAATATTTGTAGCAATGCCTGACATTATTAAGACATTTGACTTACAAAGCAATTATTACTTAAACCTTGGTTTACTATTGTTTATTGCGTTAATTGGTTGTTATGCTCCTGTTAAAAATGCATTTTTAAACCCTTCAAACAAAGCAAACATCTCAAAATTAAATTCTGGTGTTGCTTACTAAAGCATAATATAACAAAAAAATAAATATACAATTTTAAAAATAACTCTTACGCTTTTAATTGATAATTAATAGCGTAAGAGTTATACTTAAATAAAAAGGTTTTTAATACTAACTGCACTTTAAAAAGCACAAAGTAAATACATAGTTTTAAGTTGGGGGCAAATTATGGTAGACGAAAAATATATGCAAATAGCATTAAAAGAAGCACAAAAAGCATATAAAAAAGGCGAGGTACCTGTTGGTGCGGTTATAGTAAGAAACGGTGAAATTATTGCAAAAGCACATAACACAAGAGAAACAAAGAAAAACGCCGTTAACCATGCAGAATTGCTTGTAATAAAAAAGGCATGTGAAAAACTAGAAGGTTGGCGCTTGTGGGAATGTGAGCTATATGTTACACTGGAACCGTGCCCAATGTGTGCCGGGGCAATAATAAACAGCCGTATAAAGCGCGTGGTTTTTGGCGCAAAAGACAAAAAAGCAGGTTGTTGTGAAAGTGTTGTTAATTTATTTGAGCTACCATTTAACCATAAACCAGTAATAAAAAGCGGCGTTTTAGAAAAAGAATGTACAACTATTTTACAAGATTTTTTTAAACAGTTGCGAAATAATATAAAATCCGGAGATAAAAAATCATGGAAAAAACAGTAATTGTAACGGGGGCGTCGTCCGGTATAGGGCTTGCTTGCGCAAAGGAATTAATAAGGCAAGGGTATAATGTTGCAGTATGTTATTATAAAAACGAAGATGCGGCAAAACAGCTTTGCAAGAACATACAAAAAGAAAGCGGCAATAAAGGTGTAGGCATACCTTTATATGTAGACGTAAAAAATGAAAAAAGCGTTTGCAAAATGATAGATGATACTATAAAAGAGTTTGGTGCAATTTATGGTGTTGTAAATAATGCAGGAACGGCACTAAACAAATTGTTAACACACACAAGCGAACAAGAGTGGGACGACATTTTTAACATACACGTTAAAGGAACATATTTATGTAGTAAACATGCGCTGCCATACATGATAAATGAAAAAAGTGGCAGTATTGTAAATGTTTCGTCTATGTGGGGGCAGGTTGGTGCGTCTTGTGAGGTTGCGTATTCTAGTGCAAAAGCGGCAGTTATTGGCATGACAAAGGCACTTGCAAAAGAGGTTGGGCCAAGCAATATTAACGTTAACTGCATTGCACCGGGGGTAATTGAAACACCGATGATTAATAACTTAAATGCTCAAGAATTAAACGAGCTAGAGCAAGAAACGCCCCTTTGCCGTATAGGCACACCGCAAGATGTTGCAAATGCTGTAAGTTATTTATTGTCTGATAAAGCAAAATTTATAACAGGGCAAATTAT
>CAYJDK010000240.1:1516-2863 GCA_964368905.1 uncultured Bacteroides sp. | reverse complement strand
AGAAAATTTACTTAATGCAATTACAAATAAAACGGCGCTACTTACGGCTATGCATATAAACAACGAAATTGGCAGTGTAATTGATGTTGTTTCGCTTTCTAAAAAGGCAAAGAGTATACATTCCAGAATTGCCGTTCACGTAGATGGGGTGCAGGCTTTAGGTAAAATTAATATTAATTTAGCCAATAGTAGCATAGATAGTTATGCTGTTTCAGGCCATAAAATAAATGCACCAAAGGGAGTAGGCGCACTTTTTTTAAGAAAGAACTTTAATATTGAACCTATGTTTTTTGGAGGCAACCAAGAAAACGGATATAGGCCGGGAACAGAAAATGTTGCATATATTGCAGCTTTTGGAAAAGCCGCAAGTTTAATTTACAACAAAGTATTTGCCCCAACAGAGCTTAAAAAATTGCTTTTAGCAGGCTTGTTAGAATTAGAAGGAATAACAATAAACAGCCCTGAAAACGCACATCCGTGTATAGTTAACTTTTCAACTAATTGCATTAAAAGCGAAGTTTTACTGCACTTTCTTGAAAGTAAAGGTGTTTATGTTTCGGCGGGGTCTGCTTGCAGCAAAGGCGTTACAAGCCACACGCTTGCGGCAATGCGCCTTAATAAAAAACGAATGGACACAGCAATAAGGGTATCTTTTGGCAAGCAAAACACAGCACAAGATGTTGAAGTATTTTTAATTGCATTAAAAGAGGCAATTAACACACTTGTTAAAATTTAAAACGATAAAAAAGGAATTGTTAAATGCAAGAAATTATTTTAGCGTACCAAGGAGAAATGTCTTTAAAAGGGTTAAATAAAGCCACCTTTGAGAGTGCGCTTTTAAAAAATATGCGCCGTAGGCTTAAAAATTTTGGCGATTTTAAAGTTTATAAGGCGCAATCTACATTTTATGTAGAACCGCAAAGCGATGATGCAGACATTGATGGTGCATTTGAAATATTGAAAAAAGTTTTTGGTATTGCAACGCTAAGCCGCGCGGCAGTTTGTGAAAAAGATTTTGCTCAAATAATAAAAACAGCAAAAACTTATTTAAGCAGTGAATTAGATAGTGCAAAAACTTTTAAAGTAAGCGCAAAGCGCAGCGATAAAACTTTTAGTTTAAACAGTATGGAAATTGGCAGAGAACTTGGCGGAGAACTTTTGGCGGTTTTTCCACATTTAAAAGTAGATGTTAAAAAACCTGAGGTTAATGTAACTGTTGAAGTTAGAGATTTTGGCGCATATGTGCACAAAGGAAAAGTTCCGGGTGCAGGCGGCATGCCTGTATCGACATCAGGCAAGGCGGCACTTATGCTTTCCGGTGGCATAGACAGCCCTGTTGCAGGTTAC
>CAYJDK010000240.1:0-1502 GCA_964368905.1 uncultured Bacteroides sp. | reverse complement strand
GCAAAAAGAGGGTTATCACTTATTGGTGTTCATTTTGCAAGCCCACCTTATACAAGCGAAAGGGCAAAGAGAAAAGTTATAGATTTAGCACAGGCTTTAGTGCCGTATACAGGCAATTTAAAAGTATTTGTTGTAAATTATACAAATGCGCAAGTTTATATAAAAAATAATGCGCCAAAAGAACTATTTACGGTATTAATGCGCCGCAGTATGATGAGAATTACTGAAAAAATATGTGAGCAAAACGGGGCCGGAGCAATTATAACAGGAGAAAGCCTTGCACAAGTTGCCAGCCAAACTTTAATGGCACTTGCGTGCACAAACAGTGCGCAAAATTTACCGGTGCTTCGCCCTTGTATTGGAATGGACAAGGTAGAAATTACAGACATTGCCCGAAAAATAGGAACGTATGAAACAAGTATACAGCCTTATGAAGATTGCTGTACTTTATTTACACCGCCGCACCCAAAAACTAAACCAACTATTGAAGAAATTTTAAGCGCAGAAGAAAGCATGCCGCAAATTTTAAGTTTGGAACAAGAGGCTGCTGAAAGCTTAAGTATAGAATATGCTGATTTTTAAAAGAAAGGGTGTTTAAATGGTAGCCGAAATTATTGCTGTTGGAACAGAACTTCTTTTAGGCAATATAGTTAACACTAATGCAAAATTTTTAAGCGAACAACTTGCTTTTTTAGGTTTGGATGTTCATTTTCAAAGTGTAGTTGGGGACAACCCAATGAGGCTTAAAAATGTTGTTGAACTTGCAAAACAAAGGAGCGACATAATAATTATGTCCGGAGGGCTTGGCCCAACACAAGACGATTTGACAAAACAAACCGTTTGTGAGGTTTTTAATGACACATTAAGGTTTGACAGCGAAGAAAATGAAAAGATAGAAAAGTTTTTTAAAGCATTAAACCGCACTATGACACAAAACAATAAACGCCAAGCAATGGTACCCACAAACGGCGAAAAGATACCTAACGATAACGGAACTGCACCGGGTGTTATTTTTAAAGATAATGGAAAATATGCCGTGTTATTACCGGGTCCGCCAAACGAGCTATATCCAATGTTTTTAAACAAGGTTAAACCGTGGCTTGAATCTTTAAGTGACAGTGTGCTTTATTCTACAATGTTGCATGTAATGGGTGTTGGCGAAAGTACACTTGAAACAATGGTGGAACATTTATTGGCACAACAAAACCCAACATCTGCACTTTACGCAAAAACTTCAGAGGTGCGCATAAGAGTTACAGCAAAGGCAAAAACAATTGAGATTGCAAAAAATATGTGTGAGGAAACAGTAGCACAATTTTACGATATTTTAGGCGATAATATATACGGCAGAGATGTTTTGTCTATTGAAGAAACCGTTGTAAAAACATTAATAGAGCAAAACAAAACAGTGGCCGTTGCTGAAAGTTGTACAGGTGGATTGCTTTCACAGTTAATAACAAGTGTAGAGAATAGTAGCAAGGTTTTTGGTTACGGCACCGTTG
>CAYJDK010000239.1:0-2872 GCA_964368905.1 uncultured Bacteroides sp. | reverse complement strand
CCCATTTAGAGATAGACTGGCGTGAAACATCAAGCTGTTCGGCAAGTTCCTCTTGTGTTAGTCCTGCACGTTTTCTTAAATTTAAAATTTTGTCAGATATAATCATAGTTCTTTCCCCTTTAACTGTTTAGCTAAACTTGTAATTGAAACAAGTTTAACAAATTTAAATAACTAGTTTAAGAAAATTGTAGCAAGACTTAAAGTTGCAAGCAATAAAGTACACTGTATTTTTGCGCAACTGACGGTTGCGAAACACTAAAAAGCACACTTTTTAATATTATTATAACACAAATATGCTTAATATTAGCATATCTAAATTTTAAAAAAATTGTAACATTGCTAAAATAGTAATAACCTAAACTTAAACTTTACAACAAAACTGTATGGATCATAATTAGTTTTTTAATATTTGTAATAATATTGCTTTATAAACAGTTATGGTTATTAAACTACAAATTATAATTAAATGCATATTTTTATAAAAATTTGTATTTAATTTTCAAAAAAGTCACATATCTTCTTTTATTTTTCGCTTTTGTATGCTATTATAAATTTGTATAGTTTTGGGCTTGCCGCTTAAATAGGCAACCACCAAAATAAACCAATAAAAGAGGTACCTAATGAAGAAAAAACACTCTCAAGAAGAAATACAAAAATATATGCGTGGAAGAATATATTGCAACAGCAACGACACTAACATTTTTGTAAAAAGAAAAGGAGTTTTTTCTTATACAATGAATTTGGGAAACAAGTGGTCTTGGGTGTTAATGGGTTTAATGTTGTTAATTGTTTTAATTTTATTGTTAATTTTTAATTAAAATACAAAACATATTAATTTTAGGGGTGTTATAATGATTATTAATATTATTTTACTGTTATGTTTATTGTTTTTTTTGTTTTTTGCCGTACTTTGTGTTGGTGCAATAAAAAGTTTTAAGCCACATACTATTGTAAAACCTGTTAATGATTTACCTGATTTTAACAGAGATTACACTAATAATCTGTCAGAGCTTTTGCGTATAAAAACTATTTCTCATAAAGACGAAAGCCTTGATGACACAAAAGAATTTGAAAGTTTTTTTGTAAAAGTAAAACAGCTATACCCTGTTTTATTTGAAAATTGCTCCCCCATACGCTTTACAAACAAGGCACTTTTATTTAAAATAAACGGTGAGAGTAGCGAATCACCTTGTGTTTTAATGGCACATTACGATGTAGTTGAGGTTGATGAGGAAAAGTGGGACAACCCTCCTTTTTGCGGAGATGTAATAAACGATGAACTTTGGGGCAGAGGCGCCATTGATACTAAAATAACTTTTCTTGGCATTGCCGAGGCTTGTGAATTACTTGTTTCTCAAGGTTTTAAGCCCAAAAATGATATTTACCTTGCATTTGGTGGAGACGAAGAAATTGGCGGACACGGCGCAACAGATATTATAAACTATTTTAAACAAAAAAACATAAAGCCTGCATTTGTAATAGACGAAGGCGGAGCTGTTGTTGAAAATATAGTTCCCGGCATGAAAAAACCAATAGCGGTTATTGGCATAGGAGAAAAAGGCCAAATGAACGCAACATTAAGCATTAAAGGTGATGGCGGACACGCCAGCCGTCCATCTACACCTAGTATGCTTGCAAAAATGTGCAAAGCTGTAATAGCGTGTGAGAAAAAGCCGTTTCCCGGGTATGTTACACCGCCTGTAAAAGGTTTATTTAATAGTGTTGCACCGCATGTGGGTTTTGCAATGCGTTTAATATATGGAAACATGTGGTTTTTCGGTAAAGTGTTTTGTGCACTTGGTCAAACCATGGGCAGTGAATTTAACGCACTTTTTCGCACAACACTTGCATTTACAACGGCAAAAGGCTCACCTCAATTTAATGTTATGCCTACTCAAGTAAGTGTTGGTGTTAATATACGCTCTTTAAACATAGATAACGTTAATAGTATTAAAAAACGCATGGAAAAAATTATTAATAACAAAGAAATAGACATAATATTTGACATGGCTTATGAAGCCGGGCCTTATGCCTCTTGTGAAAATGAATATTGGCAATATATTGTTAATGCAATAGGCACTACGTGGCAAAGCGCAGTTGCAGCCCCTTATTTAATGCTAGCAGCATCAGATAGCCGCCATTACAACGGATTTTGTGATAACGTATATAAATTTTCAGCATTTGCCCTTACAAGCGAACAACGCAAATTAATACACGGTAATAATGAAAGAATTCCCGTAAAAGATATTAAAAACGCTGTTGTTTTTTACACTGCTTTGGTTAAACAGCTATAAATTACTTATAATATTATTTAAAAGTAATGTTTTACATTACTGGATTGGAGAATAAACATGATAAATGTTAACGAAAATTATTTAGCTGAATACGCTAAATTTGCTGTGCAAATAGGTGTTAATCCTCAAAAAGGCCAAACACTAATTATTAATGCACCAATTGAGGCGGCACACTTTGCACGTTGCTGTTCGGCATTTGCGTACGGTATTGGCGTAAAAGAAGTTATTGTACACTATGTTGATGAAAAATTATCTCGCATTAAAATGCAATATACCGATATAGAGGTGCTTGAAGATATTAAACCTTGGAAATTGCAAAGTTATATGGAATACGCAAATAGTGAGGGTGGTGCTTGTGTATTATCCATAATTGCGCGTGACCCTGAAATTTACAAAGGTATAGACAGTACTAAAATATCAAGAGCAATGGCTGCCGCAACAAAAAGCATGAAGCCATGGCAAAACTTAACAATGACAGACAAAATACAATGGAGCATCGTAGCTGTTCCTTCCATTGCATGGGCAAGCAAAGTGTTCCCTCAACTTGAGCCTGACGCAGCGGTAGAAAAATTGTGGGA
>CAYJDK010000238.1:0-2878 GCA_964368905.1 uncultured Bacteroides sp. | reverse complement strand
CATCTTCACATACAAAAACCCCGTTTTTATCAGCATTATTAAACAAAGAAGAAATCTCAGCATAATTAACTGCTTTTTTGTAATTCAAATATGAACTTGTGTTTTCTTTTCCCCATTCGTACGTAAAATGATAAGAAGAGCCTTCATCAAAAGATTCGGCAATAAAACATTTGCTTAAATTGTATTTTTGTCCTAAATACCTTAATGCCGAATTAATTGCTGTTGAATCGTTATTTCGTTCATATAATATGTTAAAAATTGATGATGTAACGCTATGGTCCATTTTAAGGCCTGATATTTTTGATTGCTCGGTACTTTTAAAGACATGCGGTGAAACATCATAGGCAAAGTCTTTATTATAATATTGCCAACTGCCTGTCTTTACTAGTTTAGCCATAAAGAGTGCCTTGCTTGCACATTCAAGATAGTAATCGTAATTTTTATTGTTTTTGTTGCATAAAACTACGCCAAAACTAACCGAAATTTTTGTTTTCATATCATGCAGATAATATGTGTTATTTATTTGTGCCAACAATTCATCTAGCCGTTTTTCAAAGGTTAATGAATCAACTATATTATCCACATAAATTACAAATTCGTCACCGCCAATGCGCCCTATTGTGTCTTTTTCACCACTCCACAATTTCATTCTCTCTACTATTTGCCTAAGAACTTCATCGCCATAGTAATGCCCATTATTTTCATTAAAACGCCCAAACTTATGTATATCTATAAAAAGCAGCGCACCGCTAAAACTATTTATCGCACTTAATTTTGCGGATATTATAGTTTTAACATTCCCCATACTGTAACAGTCCGTAAGAACATCAAATTTTGCATGTTCTTTTAATAACATTTGCTCGTGAATATCTATAGCCTTGCCTATAACAATAGTGGGATTATTTTCGTTATCGTAAATAAACCGGTATACAATTTTTTTATATCTATATGTATTATCTGCCATTAAATATCTTAATTGAAGTGGCTTACATATTCCTACTTTTATATTATTAACAAGTTCCTTATATATTTCTATGTCATCTTCATGCACGTGTGTAAAACTAAAATCAGACGTTTTAGCAACATTTTTATTATCTTCAACTGCATAATTTTGCATATTACTGCTTAAAAACTGAATAGCAGTTGTTCTTTTGTCAATAGTAAAAAATATTTCGTCTGATATTTCGGCAATTTTACTTAAATAAGTTCCTCCTGAAATTTTATTTAAAAAGTAATAATCGTCTTCTTCATTTTTAAAACCGGAGCCATATTCTGCGCGTAAATCTTTAATAATTGCTATAATATAGTCTTTTTCATTTAATACGTTAACCTTAGTAAGTGCAATTTCAACCGGTAACTCTTGCTTGTGACTATCTAAAAACAACCATTTAAATTTATAAAAATTTTCAACACTAGCCTTTTCTATACAACTTTTAAACATTTTTTGTGAAAGCATGCCGTTAGGTTGATATTCAGGTGAGTAACAATAAAAATTATTTATAAACTCATTCTCGTTTTTTATTTCAAACAATTCTAATGCTTGTTTACTGCAAAAAATATTATTTAACTGTAAGTCCCACACGTTAAGCGCTATAGGGGTTGCGTCTACAATTGCTTTAAGTGTATCAACAAACTTTTCTTGTAAATAGTCATGAGGTTTCGCTTTTATGTCAGTTTCAATCTCAATTAAAAAAACACAGCCTTCAGTTTCCTCAAACAAATTAGCACAAACAACGTTAACACAAAATTTATATTGTTTGTCTTCTTTATTTGTATAAGTCCACTCCGTGCTGTGTTTACCTTGCTCATATGCAATTTTTGCAATTTTTGCAAATTCTTCTTTAGTGCTAAATTCTGCAAAGCAATTTAAAAAAATCCTCGCAAATTCCTCATCACTATTGCATTTAAAATAGTCAAGTGTGGTTTTATTACATATAATAACGTCGTAGTTTTTATTAACTACAATTAAAGATTTAGAAATTAAATTTAAAAATGGTAGCTTAATAAATTGATTTTTTTCATCAGTGTAAAGCCCACAAAATTCAATGCTCGTGTTATTTTCATCGTTGATAAGCTTATTTCCCATTTTTTAATCCTTTCTACTAACATATTAATGCATATTTTCTGTACCATTATATCATTATTTAATATAATTTTAAAGCAACAATGTAATTTTTTGTACTATTTTGTACAATTATTGCAAAAATAACAGCATCCTTATAGTTTGCTGTTATATTGCATTATAAATTTATTCGTTTCAGTTTTTATTTAAAATATTCTTCCATTGCAACGTATTTGCCTTTTTGATAAAATCTCACTGTACCTCTGCCGTCTTTTTTAACGCTATACATAGCAGTATCGGCCAAATGGAATATTTCTTTAGCCGAACTTGCGTCCATTGGATAATGAGCAACACCTATGCTACATCCGCAGCCCATTTCTTTTCCTTTATAATCATATTTCTTTTTAAAAATAGTAAGCAAATTTTCCAAAATCTGTTTAACAAGCTCATCATTATTTTCGTCTTTTAATAGTACAACAAACTCGTCTCCACCTTGCCTATAAGCCCTAATATTTTCTTTACAAACATCTTTTAGGTCTTGTGCAATTCCTATTAAAAGCACGTCTCCTGCATCATGGCCAAGTGTATCATTAACTTTTTTAAAACCGTCTAAATCACAAAAAAGCAAGTACCACTTTTCTCCAAATTTTGTTTTATCCTCTATAAAAAGTTGAATATCATCGTGCAAGCTTCTTCTATTTGCTAGGCCCGTTAAATGGTCATATTGAGCAAGTTTTTCAATTAACATCTGGTTTCTTTTGCTTTCTGTTATATCAAGGCTAGCTACTAGGTGGGCAATTCTTCCGTCTGCCCAAG
>CAYJDK010000237.1:0-2888 GCA_964368905.1 uncultured Bacteroides sp. | reverse complement strand
GACTCGCAAATATTTGATTTTGTTTATAACAATAAACCGGAGCAATGTTTATTAACGTCTTTTTCTGTATTATTTGCAATGTATAAAGGGGATATAGACACCTTTGTAAAAGGAGCAAATAAAATAGACGAACTTACTGAAAATGACCATGTATTAATTGCAGAAGCATGTTCACATAACCCACAAGATGGTGACATTGGAAAAATTAAAATACCAAATATGTTGCGTAAAAAAATCTCTCCAAATTTAAAAATACATAATGTAACAGGTAAGGATTTTCCGGAAGATTTAAGCAAGTACTCATTAGTTATACATTGTGGCGCATGCATGTTTACAAAAAAGCACGTTATGAGCCGTGTGCAAAGCGCAAATATGCAGCAAGTTCCCATGACAAATTACGGAATTGCAATTGCCAAATTAACAGGCATTTTAGACAAAATAACTATTTAGGTGTAAAGTATGGTAATTGATTTAATTAAAAAATTAAAAGAAAACAGTAATTTAACAGAAAAAGAATTTGTTTATATATTAGACAATATTAATAGTGATGAATGCGGTTTTTTGTATAACACAGCATTGCAAGTTAAAAAAGAAAATTACGGTAACGGGATATTTCTTCGTGGTTTAATTGAATTTACAAATTACTGTAAAAATGATTGTTACTATTGCGGAATTCGCAGTGGTAACAACAAAGTTTTGCGCTATAGGCTAACTGAGCAGCAAATTTTAACTTGCTGTAAGCAAGGTTATGAGCTTGGCGTGCGTACGTTTGTACTACAAGGTGGCGAAGACCCATATTATACAAATGAAATGTATAGTGTAGTAAAAAAAATAAGGGGAAAATATGCTGATTGTGCAATAACATTATCAATTGGAGAATTGCCGAGTGAAAGCTATGAAAAATTATATAAATTGGGAGCAAATAGGTTTTTATTACGGCATGAAACAGCCACAGATTGGCATTATAATAAACTTCACCCCGAAAAAATGACACTTTCAAACCGCAAGAATTGTTTATATGCTCTTAAAAAAATTGGATACCAAACAGGCGCGGGTTTTATGGTTGGATCACCCTACCAAACAAACAAGCACCTTGCTAATGATTTGTTGTTTTTACATGATCTACAACCACACATGGTAGGCATTGGCCCATTTATGCCCCACAAAGACACAAAGTTTAAAGGTTATGAAGCCGGTACTGTGCAAAAAACACTTATTATGCTTGCATTAACAAGACTTTTATTGCCAAAGTCTATGCTACCGTCTACAACAGCACTAGAAACCATTGAAAAAAGTGGAAGAGTACATGGATATTTGGCAGGAGCAAACGTAATAATGGTTAATATTTCACCTGCCGATGTTAAAGAAAATTATATGCTATATGACAATAAAGCTTTTGTTAAAACAGGCGCAGAAAAAAGCCTTCAAACTATAAAAAATGAGATTGAAGGCATAAATATGGAGCTTATGGTATCAATTGGAAACCCGGTAGATTAAACAAAGCAAATATATTATTATAAAAATAATTGTTTTTTATATGTTATTTTTAAAACAGTAATCAATTCCAATATATATGGAATCGTAAGGGATTTCTCTTTTATATGATAAGTTAACACATCCTTTAAGAGCTCTGCAATATGGTGTTGTTTTTGCAACTTCACTTGCTGCATTTTCAGTGCCAAAATAAATTGAAATGTAATATTTTCGGCAGCCAATTGCCACGTAAGAGTTATTATATCGGTAAGTAGGTATATGAGTTTTGTCAGAATAAAGTTCATCAAATATAGCGTTTGGGTATGTGTTATTAATGTAAATAATTATTGGCATTAACTTGTTTTGAATTTCGGCAGGTTGGCATTTTAAATATTTTTGTATAGGCATGGTTTCACCTTTTAAAATTTAAATTTTATTTTATAATAGCACTATTATTTGAATATTTCAATTAAAACAATTAAAAAGCTTTAAATTTGTTTGTAATAACAAAGTTAAAGCTTTATTTTATGTAAAATTTAAATTTATAGTATAAGTTAAGTGTTTATTATGCTATTAATAAGTGGTATAATTAATTAAAAATAAGAATGAACAATAAAACGGAGGCATAATATGAAAAGGTGCAATTGGCCAAATCTTGAAAAATCACAAACATATATTAATTATCACGATACAGAATGGGGAGAGGCTTCGCACGACGACGCACATTTGTTTGAGATGTTTGTTTTAGAAAGCTTCCATTGTGGCTTGTCTTGGCTTTTAATACTTAATAAACGCGAGGCATTTAGAAAAGCTTTTGATAATTTTGATGCTGAAAAAATATCAAAATATGATGAAGAAAAAATTGCACAATTGATTGAAAACAAAGATATAGTTAGAAATAAAGCAAAGATATTAGCTACAATTCAAAACGCAAAAGCATATTTAAAAGTTGTGCAAGAATTTGAAAGTTTCTCAAATTACTTATGGGGTTTTGTGCAAAACAAAGTGGTATATCATCCTTTTGATGGCACAACAACAAAAAATGAGCTATCTGATAGAGTTTCAAAAGACTTGAAGAAACGAGGCTTTAAATTTATGGGTACCGTAACTTGTTTTTCATACTTAGAAGCAGTAGGAATTATGAATAATCACGCAACATATTGCTTTAAGCACACAAATTTACAAAGTACGCCGTAACATAAACATTGCCAAAAACATCATTAAAATTTCAGTAATTGGCATTGCAAGCCAAACACCTGTAATGTTAAAAAGTAAAGACAATATAATTGTAACAGGAATAATAACAGCAAAACCTCTTAAAGTGGATAGTATAAATGCGTTTTTAGGCTTGCCTGTTGAAGAAAAGAACGTAGAAATTATAATGTTTACACCTATAAAAAAGAAAGATGTAAAAT
>CAYJDK010000236.1:2303-2895 GCA_964368905.1 uncultured Bacteroides sp. | reverse complement strand
ATAGGAA
The DNA here is from genome assembly GCA_964368905.1 of uncultured Bacteroides sp. Lineage (GTDB taxonomy): Bacteria > Bacillota > Clostridia > Oscillospirales > Ruminococcaceae > Ruthenibacterium. The sequence continues at coordinate 2,888 of CAYJDK010000236.1, read as the reverse complement.
AAGAGGACTACATGCAAACAATTACATGCACAAAAACCGGCTTTGTGGCAACAATAAATTTCAACAGGCAAGAAAAAATGAACGCAATAACGCCGGAAATGATGGTAGAACTGTATAACTGTGTTGAAGATATTAATGCAGATAACGATATACGCGCAGTTGTGCTAACAGGTGGAGAAAAGGTGTTTTGTGCCGGAAGTGATATAAAAAAACTTGTGAGTTACGATACACCATGGGACTTTAGAAACAGGCAAAAAGACTATCCCACATCTATAAGAAATATAAGGAAGCCTACAATTGCAATGATTAACGGTTATTGCCTTGGCGGTGGCCTTGAAATGGCTATAAGCGCCGATATGCGATATGCGTCAAAAACAGCTAAACTTGGTGCGCCTGAAGTTAACCACGGATGGATTGGTGGTGGCGGAGGAAGCCAAATTTTACCGAGAATTGTAGGTACAGGCATTGCGAGCGAGATGTTACTGTCGGGCAAAATGTATGATGCAAAGGAATGTAAAAGCATGGGTTTGGTAGATAGGCTTTTTGAAGATGCACAAGAGCTTGAAAAAGCAACATACGAAATGG
>CAYJDK010000236.1:2060-2293 GCA_964368905.1 uncultured Bacteroides sp. | reverse complement strand
CCGAGTTAATTGCATCTAAGGCACCAATTGCAACACAAGTAATTAAAAAAGCTATAAGTGCATCACAAAACATGGGATTAAATGCCGGGCTTGATTATGAAAACGAACTGGTGTGTATTACATTTAGTACAGAGGATAAACAAGAAGGACAACGAGCATTTGCAGAAAAAAGAAAGCCTGAATTTAAAGGAAGATAGGAGTTATAAACATGCCGGAATTGTTAAAAGGCGTAA
>CAYJDK010000236.1:0-2050 GCA_964368905.1 uncultured Bacteroides sp. | reverse complement strand
TTACACAATACAAAGCGGGCCCAATGGGTACACAAATATTGGGCGATATGGGCGCAGATATAATTAAAATAGAACGAAGTGTGGGCGGAGATTTAGAGCGCAGTTTTAAAACATTCGGAGCTTTAACACAAGAGGGCGACAGCCCGTTTTTCCTTGCACTTAACAGAAGTAAAAGAAGCCTTGGATTAAACCTAAAAACACCCGAGGCAAAAGAGATTATTTATAAATTAGTTGAAGAGGCCGACGTTGTTGTGCAAAATTTTAGGCCCGGTGTTTTAGAAAAATTAGGGTTTGGATACGAACAACTTAAAAAAATAAATCCCGGTATTATATATTGTTCAAACAGTGGATATGGTTTAACAGGCCCTTACGTTAAAAGGCCAGGGCAAGACCTTTTGGCTCAAGCTATGTCGGGGCTTATTTTAACTAACGGTACAGATGAAAAACCGACACCTGTTGCAACTTCTGTGGCAGATGCGGCAACTGCGCTTTATTTGTGCATAGCAATTTTGGGTGCGCTGTATTATAAAAAAACAACAGGCGAAGGACAAGAGGTTGATGTAGATTTATTAAGCAGTGCTATTGCGTTTCAACAAGAAGAAATTACAGCATTTTTAAATTTAAACCCTCGCCCAGAATATAAAAGAAGCACAACAAGCCTTGCGGCACCGTGGAATGGTGCACCTTACGGCATTTTTAAAACATCCGATAATAAACACATAGTTCTTGGAATAATTCCAATGGAAAAATTGTCAGACATATTAGGGATAGAAGAATTAAAAGAGTATGACAATTCTAAAATTGCGTTTGAAAACAGAGACAAAATAAGTTTGCTAGTGGCAGAAAAAATTGCACAAAATACACGTGAGTACTGGGTAGAATATATGCTAACTTTTGATGTATGGTGTGCACCTGTAAATACATATGATGAAGTAATTGTAGATGAACAAGTTAAACACAACAAAACAATACGTACAATGGAGCATGCAGCACTTGGCAGTGTAGATGTAATTGCAACGCCTATAAGGTATAGCAAAACACCAATACAGTACAATGCGGCGCCTCCTGTATTAAGCCAGCACTCTGTTGAAATTTTAAAAGAACTGGGTTATAGCAAAAATCAAATTGAGGATATTTTAAGTAAGCAGTAGTAAAGTAGGTGCTGCATTTATTAAGCAATTTGTAAATAATTTAAATTGTTTAATAATAAAAAAGTATTTGATGATAGTAATAAATTAGTTAAAGCTAAAATAAGGAGCTAAATATGATTATTAATGAAAACAACGTACAAACAAACTCGTCACCGTCACAACTGCGAATAGTAGACATGAGATTTGTTGATATTGTTGGAGCACCAATGGATTGTACTATTTTGAGAATAGATACAAACCAAGGAATAAGTGGCTATGGAGAAGTGAGAGACTTTTCAAATAAATTTTATGCCCTGCAATTAAAACGCTTGATAATTGGAGAAAACCCCTGTAACATAAACAAAATTTTTAACAAGATAAAACAATTTGGCGGGCACGCAAGGCAGGGCGGCGGCGTTAGCGGAATAGAAGTAGCTTTGTGGGATTTAGCAGGAAAAGCGTATGGAGTACCGGTGTATCAAATGCTAGGAGGAAAATGCAGAGACAAAGTGCGCATATATTGCGATACTGACGTGGGAGGAAAACACACAGGCGCAGATATGGGCAAGGCACTGCAAGAAAGATTGAAACTTGGGTATACAATGCTTAAAATGGACTTGGGCGCAGACTTATTACTAGATGTTGAAGGAGCTTTAAATGCACCGCTTGGATACATTGAAAAAATGCGAGAGTTTGACCAACAAGAGCTATCTTTTGGAATAACAGATAAAAGTTTTGCCGATTTTATGAATGTACCGCATCCATTTACAGGCCTTTCGTTTACGCAAACGGGCCTAGACTTTTTAGAAGACTATGTAAGACAAGTTCGTGACGCAATAGGTTATCAAGTACCTCTTGCAATTGACAACATGGGTCATGTAAATTATCAGTCATGCCTAGCGCTTGCAAAGCGAATTGAT
>CAYJDK010000235.1:731-2899 GCA_964368905.1 uncultured Bacteroides sp. | reverse complement strand
CTGCTTTATGCCGCTAGCAACTATGCCAAAACTTACAACACCCATAGCTATTGCACCGCCAATTTTATTAATTAGCGGTTGCATAGAAAAAATAAGGCTCTCGTTTCTTTTGCCAAGTTTCCATTGGCCGTATTCTATTGTGTCTGAAAGGAACATAAGCATAAGCAGTTGTATAAAAGCCTGGCCTACAAACAAAAATATTGCCGCAACGGCTAAAATAAATATGCTAACTTCTCCAAACCAAAAAATAACGTAGCCTATAATAACAAGTATAGTTGCTATTAAATATAATTTTTCTCTTGTAAAATGTTTAGAAAACAACGGAAAAATTATTAAAGCACTAATTTGAGCAATGCCTAATACAGCGGCTAAAACGGCATACATATTAACATTGTTAAAAACGTATTCCATGTAATATATGGCAAATGTTGTTGTTGTTAAATAGCCTATTGTAAAAAGAGACATTGATATAGTTGTCCACATTAATTGGTCATTTTTAATAAAAACTTTAACAAGTTGTTTTAAAGACGTTTTTTCTTCTTCTGTTTTAAACATTGACCTTTTTTCTTTAACGCCAAGTAATGTAAAAAGTGAAAAAAGCAGCATTAAAACGGTTACTGCCAATGCAAAATAAAACCAGCCCAATTGTTCGTTGCCTAATGCATTGCCTAAAACTTGCGTTAACGGTTGCCAACCTACTATAACTGCAAACATGCCCACGTTTGCACATATTCTTGCAAACGCGCCCATTTTTTCTCGCACTTTTTGCTCAATACTTAACGAGGGCAACATAGACCAATATGCTATATCGTTTAAACCGTAAAAAACGTCCCACAACAAATAAGCAACGGCAAAAATTACAACAAACCAATAATTTCTAATACCAAAGTCTGTAAATAAAACCATATAACAAACCGAACCCACTATTGCTCCAAGAATTAACGGTGGTTTATATTTACTGCGTTTATTATTCGCATTGTCTATAAGTAAACCCATTATTGGGTCGTTCAGTGCATCTATAATACGTAAAATTGTAAAAACGGTTGATGTTGCTATGTAAATATGTAGGGGTAAGTTTAAAACAGAAGATAAATAATATATTAGTGCGTTTGCAATAAATGCGTAAAACATATCTCTACCGACAGTTCCAAGCCCAAAAAACACCATATTTTTTTTATCTTGATTATTCATAAATTATACCAGCCTTAATTTAATTGTCAGTGTGTTTTAAAACGACAGCCTCGTATGGTAAAAGTTCTGTATCTACTGCCGGCTTTTCATAACTTGAAAAAAGCGTTTTACCTCTAATGGGTACTTTTTTGCATTCTTGTGTTAAGTTTACCGCAATGCGCAAACTCTCGTTATCACAAACCCTGTCAAATATTATTACACCGTTTTTATTATATATTTCTTTAAAATCACCGCTTTTTAGCGCTTTGCTTTCGTTTCTAAATTTAATAAGTTTTTTATAAAAATTTAAAATAGAATTTTGGTTTGCCTTTTGATCTTCTACATTAATCTGTTCATAATTTTTATTAATTCCTATCCACGGCTCATTATTAGAAAACCCTGCGTTTTTTTCATTGTTCCATTGCATAGGTGTTCTTGCATTGTCCCTGCTTTTTGTTTTTATCATTTTCCACCGCAAAGAGTTCGGAAAACGCATCCGTTTTGTAAGCGCCCATATGTTTTTGCTCTCAACGTCTCTAATGCTGTTTATACTTTCAAAATCACAATTTGTCATTCCTATTTCTTGGCCCTCAAAAATAAACGGAGTGCCTTTTAGGCAAAGAAGTAATATGGCAAGAGCTTTTGCGCTTTCGGCATGATGTGTTTTATCATTACCAAAACGCGAAACGCTTCTTGGTTGGTCATGATTTTCAAAATAAAGTGTATTCCAGTCTAGCTCTTTTTGCCAACGTGCAAGTATATTTAAAAACTTACTTGGAGAAAATTTACGCAACAGCCATTTTACAAAATAACAATCTGCTTCCATATGTTCAAACGAAAAAATTGTGTCTAGTTCGTTGCGTTCAGGCGATACTAAGTCGTTTGCACTTTCAGGTGTTACAAAAACTGTTTCTCCCACTGTGTAACAGTTGTATTGCGAGAAAACCTCTTTATTAAAACGCTGTAATATTTTGTGTGTGCCTTCACGTGATGCATAA
>CAYJDK010000235.1:0-721 GCA_964368905.1 uncultured Bacteroides sp. | reverse complement strand
GGAGTGTTTATGTAATATATTTATAACATCGCACCTAAAACCTGCAACGCCTCTGTCAAGCCAAAACTTCATTACGTCTTGCACCGCTTTTATCACGTTTTCATTGTCGTAATTTAAATCCGGCTGTTGTTTTGCAAACAAGTGCAAATAATACTCTTTGCGAACATCGTCGTATTCCCAGCAATTTTCTCCAAAAAAACTTGTCCAGTTATTTGGCCTTTTACCGTTTTTTCCTTCGCGCCAAATATAATAATCTGTATACGGTTCTATTTTTTGTCTGCTTTTTTCAAACCATTCATGCTCGCTCGAGGTATGGTTAATTACAAGGTCCATTATAATTTTTATATCTCTTTTTTTTGCCTTTGCAATTAACTCGTCCATATCTGCAAGTGTACCGTAGTTTTCATGTATGCTATAATAATCGCTTATGTCATAGCCGTTGTCTCTATTAGGCGAAGCATAAACAGGCGAAAGCCAAACAGCACCAACACCAAGTTCTTGTATGTAATCAAGTTTTGAAATTATACCTTTAATGTCTCCTATGCCGTCGTTATTGCTGTCACAAAAGCTCATTGGATATATTTGATAAACTATTTCTTCTTTCCACCAAAATTTATTATGCATAAAAAACTCCAATCTTGCAGTTATTGTAAAGCGTATGTTTTTAATAATTTTCAACATGCTTTGCATGTGTAATTTTTAGGCTTTAATTATTGTTTCG
>CAYJDK010000234.1:0-2935 GCA_964368905.1 uncultured Bacteroides sp. | reverse complement strand
CAAGCGCAAGCAATAGGACGGCTCATCGGTTATATTTATGTTTGCTATAGTTACATTTCTTTTTATATACGTGGCTATGATTATTATAATTGCGCACAAGCGCATAAAGGTTAAGCTGTTTATACCTTTAGGGCATTATTTAAACATTACTATTTTATAAAAAAACACATTACTGCAAACTAAGCTAAGTTTACGGCAATGTTTTTATATACACATACATTAAACCCTGTGCAAATTAAAATGCTCTGCACAGGGTTTATAAATATTTGTTTTTATAATGCTATACAAATTTATTTATCGTCTGCTTTATAGCGTTCAAGGCTTTCGTTCAGTATCAAGCTGTCTCTTTCTTGTTCAAAGTGAAAAGTAACAAGCATTAACAAACACCCAAGCAACCATAACAGTGCAAACGCTATAGACGCCCATATATTTGCTAAATTAAACCAATTACCAAAATAAGATGATGCTGTAACAATAATAAAAATTAGCAACAGCCAAAATATGGATTTTGGAAATAAAATTTTCTTTGAAAAGTTTGTGCTGTTTGGCAGTAAAGCTACCTGAGTTACTGCGGTAAAAATGCTTACGCCTAAAATTTGAAATATTATAAATAAATCCATGCTTGTGTAACCAATCAAGAAGTTAATAAACCCAACCACAATTGTCATTCCCATAAAATATAGCCCCATATACATTTTTGTGTTTGCCATCCACACATAAAATTTTTTAAATTTAGTCATATTATTTACCTCGTTTTTCTTTCATAATTTTTCTTAATTTACTTGCATAATATCTTGATATAATTGCCTTTTCGCCTGTTGATAAAGTTGCTTTTATATTGCCTGAAATTTCACTTTGTAGCTGAGTTATTTGCTTTATATTTATAATTGTATTTTTAGAACAACGAAATAGGTCAGTATGCTTTTCTTCAAATTCAAAAAGGCTTAAATCACTCACAAACATCTCTTTTGCTGTGTACACAAAAACTTTTCGGTTAACATATTCACAATATATTATACTATTAATATCTAGTTTTATAGGTATGTTCATGTTTCTAATTTCAATTTGTTTATCAAAATTTTCAAGATATTCTTTTAGTTTTAAAGCTTCATCACTGTTTTTGCTGTTGCACTTAATAATAACTTGCATATTAGATATATTTTCTTCTATTATTTCTATATTCACTGCTCTTTCCTCCTATTACAGTTTTATTATATTTGTAAAAAAGCTAAATTTCAATAGGTGCTGTTGCACGTGGTATTTTTGGCAGCATAAGTTGCAATAAAATGTTTTTTAAAGTTTAACTTGTAACCTTAATTGGCAACATTTGCCGGCAGCGCAACGCACCACTTAAAACAGCCCTTTAGCATAAAGCTAAAGGGCTGTTTTAGTATTAATAAAATTTAAGCCACGCTATCAAACTGAGAATTATATAGCTCTGCATAAAATCCTTTTTTTGCCAAAAGCTCCTCATGGTTTCCTGTTTCAATAACGTCTCCGTCTTTCATCACCAAAATTAAGTCAGAATTTTTAATGGTAGAAAGCCTGTGTGCTATTACAAATGATGTTCTGTTTTTCATAAGCTCATCCATAGCGTTTTGAATTTGCAGCTCTGTTCTTGTGTCAATCGACGATGTCGCCTCATCAAGAATAAGCATAGGCTTATCGGCAATCATAGCCCTTGCAATGGTAATTTGCTGCTTTTGCCCTTGTGACAATTCCAACTTATCGTTAAGTGTTTTAACAAAGTGGTGAAGCCCAACTGCTTTTGTAGCCCTTATTAAAGCTTCATCGCTTACGTTTTGTGTTGCGTATACAAGGTTTTCACGCAGTGTTCCCTCAAAAATCCATGTGTCTTGTAAAACCATACTGAACTTAGAGTGCACATCTTCGCGCTTTACATCTTTAATAGACATATCATCTATTAAAATGTCACCTGAATTAATCTCGTAAAAGCGCATTAATAGGTTAACCATAGTTGTTTTACCCGCACCTGTTGGGCCTACAATTGCTATTTTTTGGCCGCTCTTAGCCTTTGCACTAAAATCGTTAATAATTATTTTGTCCTCGTCATAACCAAATTTAACGTTCTTAAACTCTACATCACCTTTAATATTGTTAAGCTCTTTAACTTTGCCGCTTTCGTCAATCATTTCAGCCTCATCTAAAAAGTTAAAAACTCTCTCGGCGGCGGCGGTGCCGGACTGTAAGTTTTGCATAGATTGTGCTATTTGCCCCAATGGCTGTGTGAAAAGCCTTATATAAACCATAAAAGCTACTATTATACCAAAGCTAATGCTGCCGTTTAACGCAAGCAGTGCGCCTACAATACATACGCAAACATATCCAAAGTTTCCTATAAAAGTCATCATGGGCATCATAAGGCCCGACAAAGCTTGTGCCTTAAAAGCGCTAGTTTTAAGTTTTTTGTTTATAGCGTTAAATATATCAATTGCTTTTTCTTCACCGTTATACGCCTTAACAACAGTGTGCCCTGCATACATCTCTTCTATATGTCCGTTAATTTGTCCAAGGTGCTTTTGCTGGTTTTTAAAATGCTTTTGAGAATTTTTCATAACAATCATCATAAATACAAAGCCGACAGAAACAGATAATATTGCCGTGATAGTTAAACTGATATTTGTTATAAACATCATAACAACCGAGCCTACCAGCAATGTAACCGCAGAGATAAAAGTGCCCATAGATTGTGAAAGTGTTTGACCAACTGTATCAACGTCGTTTGTAACTCTTGATAAAACATCACCCTTCGAATTTTTGGAAAAATACCCCATAGGCAAACGGTTTATTTTGTTTGCTATATCAGTGCGCAAATTTTTTGCGGTTTTTTGCATAACAGTGGCAATCATTAAACCCTGCGTTATAGATAACACATAGCTTATAGCGTATGCAATACCTAAAAATAAGCCTATGG
>CAYJDK010000233.1:2098-2938 GCA_964368905.1 uncultured Bacteroides sp. | reverse complement strand
ATGAGTTGTGCGAATATTCAAGTGCCTTTAAACGCGAACCAATTAGTATTAATAATTTAATAGTAGGTTTAAAATGCGGCGGCTCTGACGGATTTTCCGGCATTACTGCAAATCCAACTGTTGGGCATTTTTCAGATATACTAATTTCTAACGGTGGTACAACTATTTTAACAGAAGTTCCTGAAATGTTTGGCGCAGAAACAATTTTAATGAACAGATGTAAAAACAAACAAGTTTTTGACAAAACAGTTGAATTAATAAATAATTTTAAACAATATTTTAAAAGTCATAACCAAACAATATACGAAAATCCCTCTCCCGGCAATAAAAAAGGAGGAATTTCTACACTTGAAGATAAATCTTTAGGTTGCACACAAAAAAGCGGTACAGCCACAGTAACAGATGTTTTAGATTATGCACAAACTGTAAGCGAAAAAGGCTTGAATTTGCTTAATGCACCTGGCAATGATTTAGTTGCCTCTACCGCGCTTGCCGCAAGCGGTGCACATATTGTTTTATTTACAACCGGGCGAGGAACACCTTTCGCGAGCCCTGTTCCCACAGTTAAAATTTCTTCAAACTCTATACTTTCTAACAAAAAAAGCAATTGGGTTGATTTTAACACCGGCAAAATATTAACAGAAAACAAAAGCATTAATGAAGTTGCCGATGAACTTTTTGAGTACGTAATTCAAGTTGCAAGCGGACAAAAAGTTAAAGCTGAGATAATGGATTACCATGATTTAGCTATATTTAAAAAAGGTGTAACTTTATAGCATAACTTTTTTGGCCTGTTTTAATAAATTTAATTTTACAAAATACTAACTGAATTTATATTTT
>CAYJDK010000233.1:1696-2047 GCA_964368905.1 uncultured Bacteroides sp. | reverse complement strand
GATAAAATGAACACTTTAAACTACACAACATTAAAAGAAACCGGGTTTAATGAATTTTTACTAAATGATGCACCTGAAAGAATGTTACAGTTTGGCGAAGGTAATTTTTTGCGCGCATTTGTTGATTATTTTGTAGACGAAATGAATGAAAAAGCAAATTTTAACTGCAAAGTAGTTGTGTGCCAACCAATTGAAAACGGATTAATGGACATGATTAACGAGCAAGAAGGCCTTTATACTCTGTTTTTACGTGGTTATGAAAACGGCAAAAAAACAACAAAAAAACGTGTAATTTCTTCAATTAGTAGGTGCATTAACCCTTATAAAGATTATAACAGTTTAATGGAAATT
>CAYJDK010000233.1:0-1686 GCA_964368905.1 uncultured Bacteroides sp. | reverse complement strand
AAAAACGAACAATTACGTTTTATTGCTTGTAATACAACTGAAGCAGGCATTGTTTTTGACGATACTTGTAAATTAGACGATAAACCTGCTTCTAGTTTCCCTGCTAAATTAACACAATTTTTATACGAACGTTTTACGGTATTAAAAGACCCTAAGGGTTTTATAATATTGTCTTGCGAGCTTATTGATAATAATGGTAAAGAGCTTGAAAAATGCGTTTTACAATATGCAAAATTATGGAATTTAGGCGATGAATTTACTAAATGGGTAACAGCTGAAAATGTTTTTTGCTCTACACTTGTTGACAGAATTGTAACGGGATACCCAAAAGACGAGGCTTCAACTATTTGCGAAGAACTTGGCTATAAAGATAATTTAATAGATACAGGAGAGATTTTTGGTTTTTGGGTTATTGAAGGACCAAAAGAGCTTGAAAAAGAACTACCGTTTGATAAAGCAAACTTACCTGTAATTATTACTGACGATCATACGCCATATAAACAACGTAAAGTTAGAATTTTAAATGGCGCTCATACTTCTATGGTTCTCGGCGCTTACATATCCGGTATGCGCAATGTTCAAGATTGTATGGAAAATGAAAAAGTTAGAAATTTTATGAACGCTGCAATTTATGAGGAAATAATACCTACGTTAACATTGCCAAAAAAAGAACTTGAAGAATTTGCTGCATCTGTTCAAGATAGGTTTAATAATCCATTTATTGACCATAAGCTATTGTCAATATCATTAAATTCTACTTCAAAATGGAAAGCGCGCGTTTTGCCAAGTGTTAAGGCTTATTATAATAAGTTTAACAAACTGCCCAAATGCCTTGTTGCAAGTTTTGCATATTATATTATGTTTTATAATGGCCATACCCTAACACAAAACGGCTTAATAAATACTATTAATGGCGAGGATTATACTATACAAGATGATAAAAACGTACTAGAGTTCTTTTATAACAACAAAGACGAAAACAAAGCAACACTTGCTAAAAAAGTTTGTGAAAAAACAGAGTTTTGGGGTGAAGATTTAACTGCACTTCCCGGTTTTTACGATAAAGTTGTTGAAATACTTACAAATGATAAAGAATTGTTTTAGTAAAAATACTATAACATATTAATAGTTATCCCCCATACAATTAATTGTTGTATGGGGGATTTTTACTTAAACAAATATATTATATAACAAAAGACTTGGTGAAATATTAACTCTACCAAGTCTTTGTTATGATGTTTTATTTATGCATTGTTTTCTTCAACATATTTTTTGCGAGAAATTAAAGCTGTAAATACTTGCATTAGTGCAACAATAGCCATTAAAAATGTCCATTCATCAACTATTGCCATAGGCAATGTCATATCTTCTGTGAGGATAAAGATTACAATTGCTATTACAGCAACACCAATACTTAAAAGTCTTGAAAAACCTTTGCGTTTTAATATTGTCTCTTCTGTTTTTTCGCTTTCATATTGGCTTTGTCCTAAATTATTACGTTTAAAGTAATTTATAACAAGCACAATGCTTATAAATGAAGTTACAATTGTTAAAATTAAGTTTAACAATGCCCAGCTTCTACCAAACGAGGCTAATGGAATAGAAGTATTTCCTATATCAATTGAAGTGTTTTGCATATCAGACGCAAGAGGAACTAAGAAATCAGGAACGTTTACTCCTGCAAAT
>CAYJDK010000232.1:0-2939 GCA_964368905.1 uncultured Bacteroides sp. | reverse complement strand
GTTAAGCGCTGACACTGTGACAGATGATATTTTAAAACAGCTTAATAATTTTAAAGTGTGGGCAGATAAAAACGGCGTTGAAGTTTACATGACGTACCCCACGTTTAACCGCCTTGCACTTAGCGGCGAAAGTGGAGACGAAACAGGCATGGACAGCGCTTTAGAGCTTGAAAACTATTTGATTGAAAATTGCAACATACCATGGATTGGCAATTTTACCGAGGGCATAATGCACGAGGAGTATTTCTCGGACACTAACAACCATTTAAATAGTGTGGGAAAAGAAATTAGGACACAGGATTTTATAGATGATTATAATGAAGTTGCTGGCGAAGTGCAAAATTAATTTTTTTGTGAGGTTTTTGAAATGAACAAATTTACAGGCGCGCAAAAAAGTGCGGTGAAGCTACTTACTTTTTTTTATGTTTTTATAGCGCTTTTGTGTGTGCTTTACAATGAGGTTGAAACGGTTAATTTCACATATTACGGAGATGAATTTATACCAACGAGCGAAATGACTTACGAAATTGTGCCACACGAGAACACAACAAGCATTTTTGCTAACACAAACGACGAAGAAGGCGCACTTGTTTTAGACCATATGACATTTGAACCAAATACGTATGAATTTGACTTTCAATACGCCACCGAAAGTGATGGAGCTGAATTTTCTATTGTCTCCCTTAACACTTTAAACACAAACAACACAAGCACAGTCGTTTTTTTTGAACAGGCTATCGACAAGAACGAAACGTTTATAAAAGGCACGTTTACTATGAATTCTTATGCCGATGATGTTTCTGTGCGAATTACTGTGCCTAAAAATTCTGATTTTGCAGTAGGCAGAATAACAGTAACGCCCAGCACTTTTGTTACTTATGATTCATACGTGTTTTTGCTTCTCACAACTATTATTTACGCTTTTGGTTTGTATTTTGTTTTTTCGAAGAACAGTTTTGCAAAGCCTGCCTTTTTGCTTGGGCAAGAAGTAAGTGGCAAGCGTATGTTTTTTGCACTTGCATTTATTATGGGTGCGCTATCTTTGTTTATTATTTACCCCATGCTAAAAGTGCAACTAACAGGAGGATACGATATTTATTTTCATTTAAACAGAATTGAGGGCATTAAATCTGCACTTTTATCTGGGCAGTTCCCCGTTAGAATTCACCCCGACCATTTAAACGGGCATGGTTACCCAAACGGCATTTTTTACCCAGAGCTGTTTTTGTACTTTCCTGCAGTGCTAAGAATTTTAGGCATGTCTGTTAAAAATAGCTACATTACATTTGTATTTTTTATTAATATTTTAACTTCACTTATAGCGTACATTTCGTTTGCGAAATTATTTAAATCGCGTTATGCAGGTATAATGTGTTGTTTGCTTTTTACTTTAAGCCCTTACCGGTTTGCAACGCTTTACGATAAAAGTGCCCTTGGCGAGTTTATTGCAATGGCGTTTTTGCCTCTTGTCTTTTATGGTTTCTATTCTGTGGTTTTTGGTAATAAAAATGATTGGCCTTATTTAGTGCTTGGGGCAAGCGGGCTATTGCAAAGCCATATTTTAACTACATTAATAATAGCTGTATTATGCCTTGGCGTATGTATTGTGTGCGTTAAAAAATTATTCAATTCACAAAAAAGGTTTGTTTTATTGGCGCTGTCTGCAATAGTAACAGTGCTAGTTAATTTATGGTTTTTGGGCCCGTTTTTGCAAATGTCATTTCAGCTTAATGTCGATGTGTTTGAAAGGGCTCCACCTCTCTCGCCAGCGCGTATAACGGCAGTTAATGAATTGTTTTCAATTAATTTTCTGCAAGTTTTCAGGGATATGCAAACGGGCGCGTCACATTCAGGCATAAGCGTTTCGTTTCTTGTTTTGTCATTAGCCTTTATGGTTTATGTTTTTCTCGTTTACAAAAACAAAAAGGGCGAGCAAACAGATAAACTAATAAAACTTGGATTATACTCTTTCGTTTTGTCGTTTATTGCTATTGTTGCCACAACAATATTTTTCCCGTGGAACGTTGTGCAAATGATACCTGTTGTTAATGCAGTTGTGGGCTCACTACAGTTCCCAAGCAGGTTGTTTATAATTTCATCTTTGTTTTTATCTGTTTTGGCCGGTGTAACAATGCTTGTTTACACAAAGCCCAATTTTACAAGGCCTGCTTTTGTGGTTTGCGTAGCATTGACACTGGTTTTAAGCACTTGGGTTTACCTAGATAATGTTGCATATTATTCACCGAGCGGAGAATTAGGATCGCATCGTAAAATAGACCTAAAAGCAGACACAACTTTATGTATTGGCATGGGCGAGTATATTTCTAAAAGCAGCGATATTAAGGACATACTATCAAAAGGTAGCCATGTGATACTACTGCACAGAGACATAATAATTGAAAACACTGTGCGAAGTGGCTCGAATATGGAGTTTGATTACAGGATAACAAATTATGTTGAAGGCACAGAATATGCTGTAAAAGCGCCATTTACTTATTATCCGCAATATAACATTAACGTGAATGGCGTTGATTATGACGCAACAATTGTGCCCGATAATTACGTTAAAGCAACGCTGGTGGGTGAGAACGGGCGTGTTAAGATAAGCTATAAGCAGCCGCTGACATTTATGCTTAGTTTTGCTGTTAGTGTTGTTTCTACGCTTGGTTTTGTAGCTTATTTTGTGCTGAAAAAACGGCGCTTACGTTGACATTTGTTTTAATTATAAGCGTTGTTTCGCTCGCTATTTTTTTGCTTGCTATTTATTTCAAAAAAATGCAGTATAAAGTGCTCTTTCTTTTGGGCAAAATTTTATAAGGTGTAACAGTTTAAAAAGCGTTTTACAGCATATACTTGCACAAAATATACCATAACAATGTAACGATTTTGTGCAAGTATACAAACTTTGCAAAAACCATAAAAAAACCAAAAAAATATGT
>CAYJDK010000231.1:0-2998 GCA_964368905.1 uncultured Bacteroides sp. | reverse complement strand
TCATTTTATAGGTTCAATGAGGCTGATTTTCGGGTATCTATTTTGTAAAGCCCAGACACGTCGTCACAAACTTCGCTTAGTTTGTGACGACTTTTTTTGCAAATTTATAAAAGCAATCTAAAATCTCAGCGTACCGCAGTGCTAGCCCTAGCAAGCAGGCCGCCGTAAGACAGTTATTAGCGAGCCGGGTACCGTTTTGTTGCTCTTTTTTTTATGAAAAGGCAGTCGCTTCGGTTCATTATTTCGGTTGTAAAAGCACTTGCTACGGTTTGCTAAATATACCGCTAATTCAATAAAAAACAAGAAGTCCTACAACAACGAACCCACCGGCGTGCTGCCGGATGCAAATTGGATATATATAACTGTGCTAATGTCTGCCACAGTAAGTTTTGGTTTAAACTTTTTTTATTTAAAAGATAATCCGTTTAGCTATCTTGCTATAACAAGTTTTTTTAAACACGATTTTAAGTATATTTAAGTTTTGTGGTATACTATAAAAAAACAATGTGTTATAAATAGGCATGGTTTGGCAATTTAACTACGAGAGCACATGCCTAAAGCGCACAATTAAGTAAATATATTATGTAATTATTATATAGTGGAGGAATATGATGCGCCTGCTTTTATGCGAAGATGAAATACAGCTTTCAAACGCACTTGTAAAAATATTAAAGCACTATAATTACAGCGTAGATGCTGTTTTTGACGGAGAAGATGCCATTGAATATATAAACAGCGGTAATTATGATGCCGTTATTTTAGACATAATGATGCCGAAAATTGACGGCTTAACAGTTTTGAAAAATATAAGGCAAGGCGGCAACAATGTGCCTATTATAATGCTAACGGCAAAATCTCAAGTAGACGATAAAGTTACAGGGCTTGATTTTGGTGCAAACGATTACCTTACAAAACCGTTTGAAACAAAAGAGTTACTTGCAAGAATAAGGGCAATAACAAGAAGTGTTTCAGACAGTGTATCGTCTATTTTAATGGCAGGAAACTTAAATTTAAACCGCAAAACATTTGAGCTTTACACAGAAAGCAGTAATGTAAAACTTGTAGGTAAAGAGTATCAAATGATGGAACTTTTAATGATAAACAAAGGGCAAGTTATAAAAACAGAGCGCTTTATGGAAAAAGTTTGGGGCTATGATAGCGATGCGGAAATTAATGTGGTTTGGGTTAATATTTCAAATTTGCGCAAAAAGCTAACTGCATTAAATGCCAATGTAAAAATTAAAGCCACAAGAAACACAGGGTACTCGCTGGAGGAAGAATAATGCTTAAGAAATTGCAAAGAAAATTTGTACTACTTACTACCGCAATTAGCGTTATTGTGCTTGTTATAATTGCTGTATTGGTAAATGTTACAAATTATTTTTCTATGATTAACCATGCGCAAGATGTGTTAAATTTGCTTATTAGCGGAGAGCTATCTATGTATGAAAACAGTGGCTTTTATGGTACTGATGGGCAAAACGGCACAGGCGGGCAAGGTGGAGGCTATGGGCAGGGTGGTGGACAAGGCAATGGTGGCGAAAATTTTGGCGGCAATGCAAATGAAAACAGTGATAAAGATTACGCAGACGGCGAGAATGACAACACTGCCCCACCGCCACCGCAAAGGAGCAATTTTGCAAAAGAAATAGCCTTTACAACAAGGTATTTTGTTGTAAGAAGTAACGCACAAGGAGAATTTAATTATGTGGATACAAAAAACATCTCCTATATTTCGCCGGAAGATGCTTTAAACTTTGCTATGCAAGTAGATGACAGTAATAAATTAAATGGAACAATAGAAGATTTTAAATACTCAAAAGTTGAAAACCCCATAGGCTATTCGTATTATTTTCTTGACATTGAAGAGGACGTAATAAGCTTTGAGCTTTATGTTCGTTTTTCTGCATTTATAGCGCTTGGCGCAAGTGTGGTTATTTTTGCGCTTTCGTGCATTTTTTCAAAAAAAGCTGTTGCGCCCATAGCACAAAGTTATGAGCGGCAAAAAGCGTTTATAACAGACGTAAGCCATGAGTTTAAAACACCGCTTACTATTATAAAAGCAGACAGTGAAGTTATAGAGCTGGAAAACGGCGAAAGCGAGTGGACAAGCAGTATAAATACACAAGTAAAAAGGCTTAACACCCTTGTGGAAAATCTTGTTTCGCTTACAAAATTAGACGAACAGCAGGAAAATGTTGTAAAAACAAATATAAATTTAAGCAAGCTGGTAAGCAGCACGTTAAACGAATTTTCTCCTACAATGCACAGCCATAATTTAACGCTTAACACAAGTATTAAAAGCGAAATATTTATAAACGGCGATGAAAAATCTATTTATAATTTGTTGAGCATTTTATTAGAAAATGCTGTTAAATACGCACCAAAAAACAGTGAGGTTTTTGCAAGCGTTTATGAAAAATCGAATAAGAAGATATTTAAAATTGAAAACAGTTGTGATAGCTTAAAAATAGGTAAACACAACGAGTTTTTTGACAGATTTTACAGAAATGATAAAGTGAGAAACAGTGAGAGTAAAGGTTTTGGCATAGGGCTTTCGATAGCTAAATCTATATGCGAAATGCACGGAGCAAAAATTACAGCAGAGAGCAAAACTGGCAGTGAAATAATTTTTACTGTTATATTTTAAATAATATAGGTAAATTATTTATTTGTAGGGCAGTCAACATAAGGCTGTCCTATTGCTTTGTGCAAAAGCAAACCTTTCTTTCACAGTTTTTTCACAAAACACTATGCCAAACTTTAAGTACATTTAAGTTTTAGCATATATAATACACTCAACACAAACGAAAGAGTGTATAAAAATGAACAAAACAAAATTTATAAAAAAAGCAATAGATATATTGATGGCAGTAATTTTAATTTCACTTTTAAAACTGAGCTTTACAGGTTTATTATTACACGAAATACTTGGCATAGCGTTAATTATAATTTTTGCTTACCACATTATTTTAAACGCAAAATGGGTTAAAGGTGT
>CAYJDK010000230.1:0-3002 GCA_964368905.1 uncultured Bacteroides sp. | reverse complement strand
GGGACATAATAACAACATCTTTTTTGTAGCTTGCTATTTTGCGTTCAAAATGAGGTATTAATATTGAAGCTCCTTGCATATGGTCAAGCGGTATATTAAAAAAACCTTGAATTTGTGAAGCGTGTAAATCCATGGTAAGCACACGCTCTGCACCTGCGGCAACAATTAGGTCTGAAACAAGTTTAGCTGTAATGGGGTCTCTTGCACGGCTTTTTCTGTCTTGCCTTGCGTAGCCAAAATACGGCATTACGGCAGTAATTCTGCCTGCACTTGCCCTTTTCATAGCGTCTATCATAATTAAAAGTTCCATTAAATGCCTGTTTACTGGTTGGGAGGTGCTTTGTACTATAAAAACTTCACTGCCTCTAACGGTTTCGCCTATAGAAATTTGTATCTCGCCGTCGCTAAACTGGCCTACATGGCATTTACCAAGTGTGAGCCCTAGCGACGATGCCATAGACATTGCGAGAGTTTTGTTTGAATTGCCGGCAAAAATTTTAATGTCTTTTCCATGAATGTTCATAGTATACACTCTCCTTTTAGCATTTAAACATATAAAAAAACTTCAATAAATAAACTATTGTTAAGTGTTTGCATCGGTTTTTATTTTAGCCTTTTGTTTTTCAATGTACGGTTTAAGTTTTTCGCTTGCCCATTCAGGTTTTATATTTTGCTGTGCGCGAGATATACCAAGTGCACCGGTGGGAACATCGTTTACAATTGTACTACCGGCGCCTATATATGCGCCGCTACCAATGTTAACAGGGGAAACAAGGCTTGTGTTGCACCCAATAAAAGCAAAATCTCCTACGGTGCATCTGTTTTTATTGCCGCCGTCATAATTTGCTACCGAAATACCACAGCCAAAATTGCACCCTTTGCCAACATCACTGTCTCCAACATAAGTTAAATGGCTAATGCTTGTTGCCTCGCCTATGTTACTGTTTTTAATTTCAACAAAATCACCAAGATGAACGCGCGCTCCAATAACGCTTCCGGGCCTTATATGGCAAAACGGGCCAATACCTTCGCCTGCTTTTATAACACAGTTGTAAGCTTGGCTTGAATTAAAAGTAACGTCTTTGCCCACCGTAACATTTTCAAGCAGGCTGTTTGGGCCAATAACACTACCGGTTAATATTTTTGTTGAACCTTTTAAAATACTCCCCGGTAAAATTGTTGCACCGGCTTCAATTATAACTTCATCATCAATAAAAACACCGTAATCGGAAATAAAAATAACACCGGCGTTTAAGTGCTTTTCAAAACATGCTTTTTGCGTAATAAGTTGTTGCTCATATTTTGCTGTATATTCGTTTATTGGCATTAAAAAATCCTCCGCAATACAATTATGTATAACATATATGTTTTAAGTATATAACTAACAACTGATTTTTGCAACATTTTAAGGTTAATTTAAAAGTTTTTTTGTACAAAATTTAAACCATAGTTAAGCTAATATGTATTAATAATGTAGAAACTTGACTATTAAACCAATTTTATATTATTATACTGGTAATTTGTTTGCACTTTTGTTATAATTATTTGTAAAATGAATCACAAAAGCAAAACACGGCTAAACTTAGGTCGTAAAAATATTGGAGGTAAAACATGAGTCACAAGTATGTATATCTATTTTCTGAAGGTAACGGAACAATGCGTGAGTTACTTGGGGGTAAAGGTGCAAATCTTTCTGAGATGACAAGCCTTGGCTTACCGGTACCGCAAGGCTTTACAATTTCAACAGAGGCCTGCACACGTTATTATGATGACGGCAAAAAAATTGCAGATGAAATCCAAGCACAAATAATGGAAAACATCACAAAAATGGAAGAAGTTGTAGGCAAAAAATTTGGCGATAAAGAAAACCCACTATTAGTTTCGGTTCGTAGCGGTGCACGTGCATCTATGCCGGGAATGATGGATACAATTTTGAACTTAGGTTTAAACGAAGAAGTTGTTGAAGTTTTAGCTGCAAAAAGCGGTAACCCACGTTGGGCTTATGACTGCTATCGTCGTTTTATTCAAATGTACTCTGACGTTGTTATGGAAGTTGGCAAAAAATACTTTGAAGAATTAATTGACGAAATGAAAGAAGAAAAAGGTATTGTTAACGACACAGACCTAACAGCAGACGACCTTAAAAAACTTGCAGAACAATTTAAAAGCGAATACAAAAAGAAAATTGGTAAAGATTTCCCAAGCGATCCTAAAGAACAACTAATGGGTGCGGTTCAAGCTGTTTTCCGTAGCTGGGATAACCCACGTGCTAACTACTACCGTATGCAAAACGAAATACCTTATAGCTGGGGCACAGCAGTTAACGTGCAATCAATGGCATTTGGTAACATGGGCGAAACAAGCGGCACAGGCGTTGCCTTTACACGTGACCCAGGCACAGGCGAAAAACAACTTATGGGCGAATTCTTAATGAACGCACAAGGTGAAGACGTTGTTGCCGGTGTTCGCACACCAAACCCAATTATAGAGCTAAAAGATATTATGCCTGATGTTTATAACGAATTTATTGAAATTTGTGATAAACTTGAAAATCACTATAAAGACATGCAAGACATGGAATTTACAATTGAAGATAAAAAGCTTTATATGCTTCAAACACGTAACGGCAAACGTACAGCTGCCGCTGCTTTAAAAATAGCATGCGATTTAATTGATGAAGGCATGAAAACAGAGCAAGAAGCTATTTTGATGATTGATCCAAAACAACTTGACGCTCTTTTACACCCACAATTTGATGTTGCTGCATTAAAAGCTGCTAAAGTTATTGGTAAAGGCCTTGCAGCATCTCCGGGTGCGGCTTGCGGTAAAGCGGTATTTACAGCAGAAGATGCTGTTGAATGGGGCAAACGTGGCGAAGATGTTATATTAGTTAGGCTTGAAACATCACCTGAAGACATTGAAGGTATGCACTACGCAAAAGGTATTTTGACAGTGCGCGGCGGCATGACAAGCCATGCAGCTGTTGTTGCACGTGGCATGGG
>CAYJDK010000229.1:925-3016 GCA_964368905.1 uncultured Bacteroides sp. | reverse complement strand
AACATAACCATAGCCGGCTTTTTCAAGTGCTTTTCTCAATAAATGTATATAATTTGACGCCCTACACCCGCCACCCGTTTGTGTAATCATAAGTGCTACTTTATGTGTGTCGTATTTACCGCTGTTTAACGCGTCAATCATTTGGCCAATTACAAGCAAAGCGGGGTAACATGTGTCATTATGCACATACTTAAGCCCGTTTTGAACAACATTGTTTCCATCATTAGTAAGAACCTCAAAATTATAACCATGACTCTTAAGAACATCGGCAATTAATGTAAAATGAATAGGTAGCATGTTTGGAGCAAGGATAGTATAGTCTTTTTTCATTTCTTTTGTAAAAGTTACTCTTTTTATTGCGCTTTCCAAATTGGTTTCTCCTTTTCTAATGCTGCAAGCAAACTGCGTACCCTTATTTTTGCTGCGCCCAAGTTGCTTATTTCATCTATTTTAAGTTGTGTGTAAATTTTGTTTGAATTATATAATATATTTCGGACTTCGTCTGTAGTAACTGCATCTAAACCACAACCAAAAGAAACAAGTTGAATTAAATGCATGTCATTTTGGGTGTTAATGTATTTTGAGCTATCATAAAGTCTTGCATGATATGTCCATTGGTTTAACACATCAACATGTTTTTCACCCTGTGATAAATGGCTTATGGCGTCTTCGCTTAAAATAGCAACATTATATGTGCTTATCAATTTATCAATACCATGGTTAACTTTTGTATCAAGGTGATATGGTCGACCACACAATACTAAAATTGTTTTTTCGTCTATTCTAGCTTTTTCAATAATCTCTTTGCCTTTTGCGCGTATATTAATTGAATAAATATCAAGTTCGTTAAAAGCAAAAGTTGTTGCATTTTTTATGTCGCTTAATTTAATTGAGCCAAGATGTTTATTTAAAATTTTATGTATTTTTTTTGCAAAATCCTTAGGCCTGTGTATACCTATATAATCATAAATAAACGTTATATCTTTTATAGCAGACATATTGTTTGCAATGTTTTCAGGGTAATATGCAACAACAGGACAGTTATAATGGTTATCGCCTCTGTTCTCGTTAATATTATAGCTCATACACGGATAAAATATTGTGTTAATATTTTGGCTTAGCAATTCTTCAATGTGGCCGTGCACAAGTTTTGCCGGAAAACAAATTGTGTCTGACGGAATTGAGTGTTGCCCACTTGAATACGTGTCGTTTTGAGTAAAGCCTGAAGTGACAACTTCATAACCGAGAGTGTTAAAGAACTTTGTCCAAAACGGCAATAATTCATACATGTTTAAAACCATGGGTATTCCTATAACGCCTTTTGCATTTTGAATTTTTATGTTCATATAACTTGAAAGAAGGTCTTTTTTATATTCAAAAATATTTAAACTGCTAGTGCTGCTTTGGTTTTTATTTATAGGAACATCACAGCGATTTCCGGAAATATATCTTCTTTCGTTATCGAATAAATTTATTGTTAACGCACAGTTATTAGCGCAAGCCTTACAGTGTGTATGTGTAGTTTTATGAGTTAAAGTATCTAATTTTTCTTTGTTTATAATTTTGGACATTTGTGGTGCCTTATTTTTGCCGTAAAGTGCAGCACCATAAGCACCCATTATACCTGCAATATTTGGGCGTATAACATTGCCCTCAATTTCTTTTTCAAATGCACGTAAAACAGAATCACTTAAAAATGTACCACCTTGTACAACAATATTTTCGCCTAAATCAGAAGCTTTAGTGGCACGTATTACCTTATATATAGCGTTTTTAACAACACTGTAACAAAGCCCGGCAGAAATATTTTCAACCGATGCACCGTCTTTTTGCGCTTGTTTAACGGCAGAATTCATAAAAACTGTACAACGTGAGCCAAGATCTACCGGGGCATTGGCAAAAAGCCCAAGCTTTGCAAACTCGGCCATTTCATAGCCCATAACTTGTGCAAAACTTTGTAAAAAAGAACCACAACCGGAAGAACAAGCCTCGTTAAGAAAAATGTCGTCTATCACTCCGTTTGATATTTTAAAACACTTAATGTCTTGTCCGCCAATGTCAATTATAAAATCAACATCTTTGTTAAATTTT
>CAYJDK010000229.1:0-915 GCA_964368905.1 uncultured Bacteroides sp. | reverse complement strand
TAATGTGCAATTGTCTCAACCAATCCAAAATCAAAGTTAAAGGCACTTTTTATCATGTCCTCGCCGTAGCCTGTAACTGCGGCACTGCGTATATTAGCATTTGGATGCGTTTTATAAAATTTATCTAAAAAAGATTTAACACTGCGTATGGGGTTACCGCCGTTTGTTTTATATTTTGAAAATAAAATTTGCTCATCTTCGTCTATTACTACTATTTTTATTGTTGTGGACCCTGCGTCTATTCCAAGAAAAACGTCGTTGCAATAATTTTTTAGTTTATTTTCTTTAATTGTAGCTTTTTTATGTCTTTGTAAAAAATCTGAGTATTCTTGTTCATCTTTAAAAAGAGGTAAAGTTTTTTCAAAGTTAAAACTTGTTTCATAGCTGTTAAGCTTTTCAATAAGTTCTTCTAAAGTTATAGCGCTGTCTGCGCATAAAGCACAACCAAGGCTAACGTAATGTAAAGAATGTTCAGGGCAATTTCCATTAACTTTTAAAATATTGTCAAAGCTATACCTTAGTTCAGACATAAATGTTAAAGGCCCGCCTAAATAAATTACATTACCTTTAATTTCGCGCCCTTGTGCAAGCCCTGTTATTGTTTGGTTTACAACAGAATGAAAAATACTTGCTGATAAGTCAGCTTTTTTTGCACCTTGATTTAACAATGGTTGAATATCTGATTTTGCAAAAACGCCGCACCGTGATGCTATTGGATATATTTTATTTGCAGTTTTTGCAAGTTCATTCATTTCGTCTGGTGTAATGCACAGTAGCGTGGCAATTTGGTCTATAAAAGCGCCTGTACCGCCGGCACAAGAGCCGTTCATTCTTACTTCTAGGCCTGAAGATAAAAACAATATTTTGGCATCTTCACCACCAAGTTCAATAATAACGTCAGATTTTGGCATATAA
>CAYJDK010000228.1:0-3060 GCA_964368905.1 uncultured Bacteroides sp. | reverse complement strand
ATATTTATGTTAGCGAAGCTAATATAAATAACACGCAGTGTTATTTATTGGCATATTTCGGCGGTTGTGCTCAATGGCACGAGCCGAAAGCCATGAAATAAAATTTATATAATGCAGCGCATTATATAAATAATCTACGCTATGCTTCGATTATTTATCGTTTTATTTAAAGCAATTGTTCTCGCCACTTACGTAGCAACCGAACAAGTTTGCAATTTATATTAGCCTACTGCTAATATAAATTATACGAGATTATAAGTATAATATATATTGGCATGTGGGTACTGAGTTGCCCACGCCATAAAATCGCCCCGCGAGGGATACATAATCCGTATGATTATTTATCTAATCTTAATAAACTTAAAGCACACCCTTGTGCAGTAATTTTATTTAAGGGCAGTGCCACATAATAATAATTTATTTTAAAAATACTATATAAGGAGTTATCAAACTATGACTTCAAATTTACAATGGCTTCAAGACCCAACTGTTTTTTGTGTTAACAGGCTTAATGCACATTCTGACCATGTACACTATGGCAGCGTTGATGAAATTAAAAGCAACGAAACATCTTTTGTTGAAAGTTTAAACGGAGTTTGGCAGTTTTATTACAGCGATAATTTTTCTGTACGTCCTAAAGACTTTTATAAAGATAATTTTGACATGCAACATTTTGGTCAAATAGAAGTACCCTCACACATAGAACTTCAAGGGTATGGTCAAATTCAATATATAAACACAATGTACCCGTGGGACGGGCGCTTAAATTTAAGGCCCCCTAATATTGAAATGAGCGAAAACCCTGTTGGAAGCTATGTAAAATGCTTTGATTTAAATGATAATTTTAAAGGCAAGCGCGTTTAGGTTTTCCGGCATATTTCGAGACGTTGAATTATACGCTAAACCAAAAATACATTTAGAAGACGTTTGGTTTAAAACAAGCTTAAAAAACGATAATTCAACGGGTACTTTGCAAATTAATTTACAAGTGTCTTTGCAAAACGGTGCTAAAACTGTTTTTGCTTCTTGTAAAGATTTTAAAGTAAAGTGCAATATCGCCCATAAATCCGGCATAACTTTGCTTGATGATTATGTTTTATTTACAAATAAAGACGACACAAATTTAATTAGCGATTTGTTTGAATTTAAAAATATAGCAAAATGGGACAATAATAACCCCTGCCTTTATACTGTACATTTATTTTTATACGATAACGAAAACAACCTTATAGAAGTTATACCTTATAATATTGGGTTTAGGCGCGTTGAAATTGTTGACAAAACTATTTTGTTAAATGGTGAAAAACTAATAATTAACGGCGTTAACAGGCACGAATGGTGTGCAAAAAGAGGCAGGGCCATTAAAGCCGAAACAATGTACGAAGATATGAATATTATTAAAACAAATAATATAAACGCCGTTAGAACATCACATTACCCTAACCAAAGTTTGTGGTATGATTTATGCGATACAAACGGTATTTATGTTATGGACGAAGCCAATTTGGAATCTCACGGTTCTTGGCAAAAAATGGGCAAATGTGAGCCGTCTTGGAATGTTCCTGCAAATTATCCTGAATGGAAAGATTGTGTTGTAGACAGGGCAAAATCTATGTTTGAGCGTGACAAAAACCACACAAGCATACTTTTTTGGTCTTGCGGCAATGAGTCTTATGCCGGTGAGTGCATAATGGCAATGACCGAGTTTTTCCACAATAATGATGACAGCCGGCCTGTACATTATGAAGGAGTTTTTTGGAACAGAGATTATAACGATATTTCAGACATAGAGAGCCGTATGTATGAAACACCGCCTAATATTGAAAGATATTTGACCGAAGTAGCAGACAAGCCTTTTATTTTATGTGAATATATGCATAATATGGGCAATTCTCTTGGCGGTATGGAAAGTTATATTAATTTGTTTTCTTATAAAAGTTATAACGGTGGTTTTATATGGGATTATAAAGACCAAGCATTGTTTTACAAAAATGCAGCCGGCAAAGAAGTTTTAGGCTATGGCGGAGATTTTGGCGAGCGCCCAACCGATTACGCATTTTGCGGCAATGGTATTTTATTTGCAGACGGTAGTATTAAACCTGCAATGCAAGATGTACGTTTTTGGTACGACAGCGAAAAGAACAGAGAAAAACACACATCTAAAAATGCTTTGCACATGAATGAAGCAATAACAAATATAAAATGCCAAACAGAACAAAAAATAAAAAGTACCACACAAAACACACCGCTTAATATTATACACGGCGATGTTAATGTTGGTGTTAAAGGCGACGGTTTTACCGCTTTGTTTTCTTATTCCGGTGGTGGGCTTGTATCTTTAAAATATAATGGTATTGAATGGATATATTCCGCACCTCGCCCAACTTTTTGGCGCGCAATAACAGAGAATGACGCAAGTAACCAATTTGCGCAAAACAGCGCTTTTTGGGCAGGTGTAGATAAATTTATTAAACATACAGAGTACGGCATTTTAATTGAAAGCGACGATAAATTTGCTATTTACTATTTATATACAATGCCAAACATTGATAATATGAGTGTAAAAATAACTTACACTGTACATAAAAACGGGTTTATCCATGTTAGTTGTTGTTATAATGCTAAACAAAATACAAGCCTGCCGCAATTACCACTTTTTGGTTTAAGGTTTATTGTACCGGAGGTTATTGCACAAACTAACTGGACCGGCCTTAGCGGAGAAACATACCCTGACCGTAAAAAAGGCGGTGTTTTTGGTGCTAACGTTGAAACACCACACATTACGCCTTATCTTGTTCCTCAAGAGTGTGGCTGCCATATGGATACTGTTTGTGCAAAACTTACTGTGCAAAACGGGCACGGCATTAGCAAAGAAAACTTGCAACTTGTTATGGACGATGAACCTTTTGCATTTTCGGTTTTGCCAAACACGCATTTTGAAATTGAAAACGCAACACACATAGAAGACTTACCAAACACAGGTAAAACCGCCGTTTCTTTATTTGGTGCAATGCGTGGTGTAGGCGGCATAGACACATGGGGCGCAGATGTTGAAGAGCA
>CAYJDK010000227.1:0-3067 GCA_964368905.1 uncultured Bacteroides sp. | reverse complement strand
AGAGTCTTGCGTATTGTTATAACTTAAATTTGCTCCACTTTCAGTAGGCCTTACTGCAATTTCACAAGTTCCTATATTAGGAAGCCTGTAGTAAAAAGTAAATTCCATAAAATCACTCGACTGTGTAGTACTTTCTTTGTTCGTATCATTGTTGTTGGTTGGCTCAATTTTTGCGTTATTGCAACCTATTGCCAACAAAATTATGATTATTAATATAACAAATAACACAAACTTCATACTTCCTCCTTTTGATTTTAAACCATTACAGTGTTTTAGTTTTAATGCGTTATTCTTAAACGCATTTTTAATAAATTAAACCGTTTATAACAAGTACAAGTTAACACTTTTATAATACCACCAATAATGCGTATTATCAACTATTTAAAAAAGTATAATTTTGTAACCTTTTTTTTGATGTTTTAGTATTTTATATGTTTATGTGATAATATAAATTTATTAAATGTTATTTGCATTTAAAACCGCACTATATTTATAAGTGCGGTTTATTTTTTATAAAAAGATAAATACTTAAATTAAAGCCATTTAATTAACCTTTATGATAATTTTAAATAATTTTCTTTTTAACATTATACACCGCTAATCTTTAAATAGTATCTTCTAAATACAAAAAATATGTTTAATTGCTGCGCAAATTAAAACAATTTGTACTGTTTTTTTTAAATTATGCAAACCAAAAAGCCACTTGTTAGCCCTTTTGCATTAACTTTGCGTTACGTTTTTCAATTTTTAAAAAATTATTTTTAATGATAAACATTAAAAAATTATTGACATTTATTAATTTAGCTTATATAATTGTGTTATATTAGTAAAAGGGGTGCATTATGAAAGGCTTTCAAAAATTTTTAACAAAAAAAGCAGCACAAAATATTTCAAAGTTTATGAACTCTGTTTGTTATGTTATTATTGCATTATTATTAACTATATTAGCATTAAGTTTTATGGGGCGGCTTGAATATAATTTAAGTTACAACGGCGAAAATTTTCCAAACGCAATATATGCCGAGGAAGATCATAATTTTTCTTCAAGGTCTTTAACAGTGTCAAGCACAGATAGTTTGCGCATTCGCACTCAATCTGAAGACGGGAAAATTCAGCTTATTTCTTTAATTACCATAACGCTACTTTATACATTGCAAATTATACCCACTATTTTTGCATTTTGGTTTCTTTCAAAAGTGTTTAAAAATGTTTCAAATGGAGAAATTTTTATTGATAAAAACGCACAATACCTTTTATATTACGCTATTATACAAATAATTGTGGCCGTTGTTTTACCGTTTATTAAAATATTAATAGTGCAAATTGCTAATTTGTTTGTAACAGATGTTATTATGCTTTCAACAGGGCAAAACATGTTAAACCAAGTTATACCAAGCTTTGCATTTTTAGTAGCGGCTTACATAATTCATTACGGAGTACATTTGCAAAACGAGGCTGACCACACATTATGATTATTATACGTTTAGATAGAATATTAGCCGATAGAAAAATGAAACTTAATGATTTGGCAAACCATGTTGGCATAAGCCACGTAAATTTATCTTATTTAAAAACAGGTAAGGTAAAAGCCATAAGGTTTTCAACATTAAACGCTATATGTAAAATTCTTAATTGCCAACCAGGAGACATACTTGAATACGTTGAAGACGATTGCGAGGCACTTAATAAAGAAGATTTTACAATAACACAATAGCGTATTAAATTTAAAAGCATAATAGCTAAAACAATACAAATTAAAATAAATATATACAGCTTAAGGCTGCAGGAGAAGTAATGAAGAATGACTTTATAAAAATTTCAGGTGCAAAAGAAAATAATCTTAAAAATATATCGGTAGAAATGCCAAAATACAAGCTTATTGCTTTAACAGGCGTATCAGGAAGCGGAAAAAGCAGTTTTGCAATGGATATTTTACAAAAAGAATGTCAAAGACAGTATTTAGAATCAATGGGAATGGTGACAGACGGGCTGAACAAACCTCAAGTTGACAGTATCGTTGGGCTTTCGCCATCTATTTCTGTTGGGCAAAGAACACTTTCTAACAACCCGCGTTCAACTGTTGGAACATATACCGAGATATTAACATATCTTCGCATACTATACGCAAAACTTGCAACAAGAATTTGCCCAAACTGCAACGGTGAAATTGCACCAAGTTTTGATGAAGACGAGGAAATTGATTTTACTGATACGGCTTGTCCGCATTGCAAAAAAAATCTTCACCACTTAAGCATGGCAAGTTTTTCTTTTAATAAAACGCAGGGAGCTTGCCCAAAATGCAATGGTATCGGCGCTATAAAAGACATAGATTTTTCTAAACTTATTGATTTAAACCTAACAATAAAAGAAGGTGCCATTAAAATTTGGGGCAACGAAACTTTTTGGGAACATTACTCAAATACATTTGAGGCTTGCGGTAAACATTACGGTTTTACCTTTAATGTTTCAAAGCCTGTAAAAGAATATAACGAGCTTGAAATGTTAGTACTTCTTGACGGTGTAGACTGTGAGAAATTTAAAAATATGTTTCCCAACATAAAAAAGCCAAAACGTGTTATGGACGGATACGTGGAAGGACTTCGCACTTTTGTTAATAAAAAAGTAGTGGAATCTGCAACAAAAAAGGTTGCAAATCCTGTTATTGCAAATGCAATAACAAGTACCCCCTGTGATGAATGTGGCGGTACAAGGCTTGGTTTTGACGGACGCACTGCAAAATTAAGCGGAAAAACCATAACTGAAGTCAGCACATTTACAATGTCGGCATTAGTTGAATTCTTAAAATATACACAGTTAAACTTATCGCCGTCGGCTAAAGAAATTGCTACCGTGGTTATAGGCGATATTTTAAAACGCATTAATGGCATTGTAAAAATTGGGCTTGAATATATTTCTATCGATCGTCCTGTTAGCACTCTTTCAGGCGGCGAAAGCCAGCGAATACGCCTTGCAAACATTTTAGAAAGCGGGCTCACAGGCGTACTATATATCTTAGACGAGCCGACAACAGGGCTTCACGCAAAAGATACCTTGTTGCTATTAACAT
>CAYJDK010000226.1:371-3071 GCA_964368905.1 uncultured Bacteroides sp. | reverse complement strand
TTATTTATATTAGCTTCGCTAACATAAATATTTTATTCTATGGCTTTCGGCTCGTGCCATTGAGCACAACCGCCGAAATATGCCAATAAATAACACTGCGTGTTATTTATATTATATCACGTAATATTTTTAAATTACAATATAAATATTTTGCAGTGCAAAAAAATAGCGGTTTAACATGTAATTTATTAATTATGTTTAGCTGCATTTAAAATTATTAAATATTTAGTGCACTTTTTTAATTAAAATTTTAACCATTTATTGTGGAGTAAATTTAAACAATAAATGGAAATAGTGCAAAATGCACAAAACAAGCACACATCATTAATGCATTTTAACAATTACATAATAAAATTGCACATAATTCAAAGTTATTTCATGATTAATTAAAGAAAATTCTATCGCAATATTCAAAAAAAAAGTGTAAAATACAAAGCATTGAACGGCAAATGATATAATCTTATCAAAAATTAATTGCCTTCATTTCATTTTAAGGAGGATATAAAATGATGAAAAAAATTATTGCATTATCACTAGTATTAGTTATGGCTTTAGGCTTAATGGTAGCTTGTGGCTCACCAGCCGAAGAAACAGCACCTGCTGAAGATACAGCATCTACAGAAGATGCAGCACCTGCAGAGGAAGTAAGCGATATTAACGCTGCAGTTTTTTACTATAACTTTACAGACGTTTACATCTCTTCTGTTCGCGCAGCATTAGATGGCAAACTTGAAGAAGCCGGAATTACTTATAACAACTATGACGGCGCTGGCAACCAAGCAACTCAAACAGACCAAATTAACACAGCTGTTACAAACGGCGCTAACTTCTTAATAGTTAACATTGTTGAAAATGCTTCTCCGGATGCAGCACAAGCAGCAGTTGATTTAGCAAAAGAAAACAATATTCCAATCGTATTCTTTAACCGTGAAATTTCTCCTGACGTAGTAAACAGCTACGAGTTATGCGCATTTATTGGCACAAACACACAAGAAGCAGGTAAAATGCAAGGCGACATGATTGGTGATTTCTTACTTGAAAATTACGAAGAAGCTGACTTGAACGGCGACGGAACAATTTCTTACGTTATGTTTAAAGGCCAAGAAGGCAACCCGGAAGCTGAATACCGCACACAATTTGGTGTTGAAAATGCTAACATGAAATTAACACAAGCAGGCAAACCTGAGCTAATGTTCTTTGAAGAAGGCAACTCAGACCTATATTATGTAGACCAAGGCGGAAACTGGTCAGCTCAAGCAGCTAACGACTACATGAGTACATTCCTTTCACAATACTCAGAAGCTAACGGCAACATGATAGAGCTTGTTATTGCTAACAACGACGGCATGGCAGAAGGCGCTATTTCTGCTCTTAACACAGCAGGCTACAACACAGGCGAAGAAGGCGTATATTCTATTCCTGTATTCGGTGTTGACGCAACAGAAAGTGCACAACAACTTATAGCCGATGGCAAAATGACAGGTACAATTAAACAAGACGCTGACGGCATGGCTGAATCTGTAGCAATATTTGCAAGAAATATTCAAGCAGGCGAAGACTTTATGGCTAACACAGATTCATTAATCATAGACGAAGATGCAACTATGGTTCGTGTACCTTATAGCCCATACACAGGCTGATAAATAAATTTTAGCAACAAAAAGGCAGAGCTGTCTTTAATTAAATAGGCAGCTCTGCCTTATAATTTTTGAAAATAATAATTTAAAGTGTTTTTAAAAATTATAAGGCAGTTAATAAATAATGCTTAAAAAAGTTGTTAAATAGTATGTGTGCATATAAGCTATGCTTAAATTAAATAATGGTAAATTGCTAGGTTAAGCAATAAATATTTACAAAATTTGCAACAAAAATAATTATAAACAGTTTAATTATTTTATATAATATGTTATACTTAAAATGCAAATAAGTTTAAAGCAATTTTTTTATATTTAGGCGGTTTTAATTTGTTTTAACCACTTGCAGTAAAGTGCCAATAAATTGCAATAAAACTACTTTTAACTTAAATACAATAGTTTTTAGTTAAATAAAATATTTTTAATGTAGTTGTGTATTATTTTTTGCAAATAAATTTATATTTATGCAATACCCTTGTTAATAACAGCTCTTGAAAGGAATGGTCAAATTTATGCAAAGTGCATTATTGGAAATGAAAGGCATAAGCAAAGAGTTTCCCGGTGTTAAGGCTTTAGATAACGTTTCATTATCTGTAAAAGCCGGTACAGTTCACGCACTTATGGGTGAAAACGGTGCGGGAAAATCCACGTTAATGAAATGCTTGTTCGGCATATATCATAAAGACGAGGGTACAATTACAATTGAGGGCAAAGAAGTTAATTTTAAAAGCTCTAAAGAAGCGCTTGAAAACGGTGTAGCAATGGTGCACCAAGAACTTAACCAAGCGCTTTCACGCAGTGTAATAGATAACTTGTGGCTTGCAAGGTACCCTAAAATTGCCGGCCTTGTTGTTAATGAAGGTAAAATGTTAAAAGACACAACAGAAATATTTGAAAGTATTAATGTTGCTGTTAATCCAAAGGCAATAATGTCCACCTTGCCTGTGTCAAAAAGGCAAATGGTAGAAATAGCAAAGGCGGTTTCTTATAATTCAAAAATAATTGTTTTTGATGAACCGACTTCATCACTTACTGAAACAGAAGAGGAGCACCTTTTTAAAATTAT
>CAYJDK010000226.1:0-361 GCA_964368905.1 uncultured Bacteroides sp. | reverse complement strand
TTATAGACATGCTTAAAGAAAAAGGTTGCGGCATTATTTATATAAGCCATAAAATGGAAGAAATTTTGCGTATATCTGATGAAGTTACCATAATGCGTGACGGTGCATGGGTAGCAACGCGTGCCGCAAAAGAACTTACAATGGAAGAAATAATAAAACTTATGGTTGGGCGCGAGCTTACTAACCGTTTCCCTGAAAAGAAAAACACACCTTCTGAAGTTATTTTGGAAGTTGAAAATATGTCAGGTAAATATACAAACTTAAAAGATGCAAGCTTTACGCTTAAAAAAGGCGAAATTCTTGGTGTAGCAGGGCTAGACGGCTCTGGGAGAACAGAGTTGCTTGAAAATTTGTTTGGTTA
>CAYJDK010000225.1:1609-3079 GCA_964368905.1 uncultured Bacteroides sp. | reverse complement strand
TAAAACAGTAGCATTAAAATTACGGCAAATGTCGGACAATGTTTATACTTATGTAAGAGAACCTGTACAAATTGAAATAGATACAACTTATAAAAACAGGCATGAAACATTTGAGCTTACTCTTGCTTATAGTAATTTACAAGGTAAAAGCGCAAAGAAAAAGCCACCAAATAAAGAACGTTTCGACACTATTGTTCAAGCTCCAATTGTATCTGTTACATCGAGAATAATAATTGTACTAAGAAATTTAGTAACAGGAAAAGCAAAAAAACTAAGCGAGCTTTTTACAAATCAGCCATCTAAAAGTGCAACAGTTGCAACTTTTCTTGCTGTGCTTGAATTAATACGTGCAGGGCGTATTATTATAGATACTAACGAAAAAATAACAATGGGTTCAAAAATAAAAAAAGATAAAACACAAACAACGGAGGTAAATGCATGGAGTTAAAACATTATAAAGCCGCTTTAGAGGCAATGTTGTTTGCGTTTGCAGAACCTGTTGAGACAGAACATTTAGCAGAAGTGCTTAGTGTAGAAACAAGTATGGTTGAAGGACTACTAAAAACATTAAGCGATGACTTATGCGAAAATGACAGAGGCTTAATTTTATTAAAACTTGAAAATAAGTGGCAATTGTCAACAAAAACAGAATACGGTGAATACATTAAAAAGGTTTTAGATAAAAGCAGAAACACACCATTGTCTCAAGCAGCAATGGAGGTTTTAGCAATTATAGCATATAACCAACCTGTTTCACGCTCTTTTATAGAGCAAGTTAGGGGAGTAGACTCTTCACACACAGTGCACAAATTACTTCAAAAAGGGCTTGTTGCCGAGGCAGGAAGGCTGGATTTACCAGGAAGACCTATATCTTTTAGAACTACAGAAGCATTTTTGCGCACATTTGGGATATCTTCGCTAGCACAACTTCCGCCGTTGCATGACGAAGATGAAACGCAGCAGGATGAAAATCAAAACCACGATGTGATTTTTCCGGATATTGCAGAAATTGCAAATGATGATGACTTTACTGCAATTGCCGATTTATTGCAAGAGTAGGAGAGAGTATGCAAATAATATTTGCTGTAATTGGTTATGTATTGCTTACAATATTATTTATTATAATATTACTGCTAATATTGCCAGTGCGATTATTCGTTGAGTATTCAAACCAAAAAATTAATGTAAAGGCTGCAATATTTTTTATAAAATTTAATGTTTACCCATTTACAAAAAAAGAAAAGAAAAAAATTGAAAAATCTGTAAAAAAAGCAGAAAAACAAACCGAGAAACAAGTAAAAAAAGCAAGTAGAAGATTAAACTTACAACTGTTTGTCGATGATATTATTGAAATAATACAGACATGTGGTGTTGTAATTGGAAAAATAATTAAAAGCATGACTTTTAAAAATATTAAATTAGTATTGACTATATATAAAGATAACGCCGCAGACACAGCCATTGCTTATG
>CAYJDK010000225.1:0-1599 GCA_964368905.1 uncultured Bacteroides sp. | reverse complement strand
ACATTATACAATTATTTAAACATAGATGTTGAGCAAGTTAACATTATATGTGATTTTAATAATAATTATAGTGAAAAAGCATATTTTTATTGTAAAATAGGTGCCACACCTATTATAATAATAATAGTAGCAATATATGCTTTTTATAGATTAAAGAAAAATAATGTTTTTTAAACGGAGGATATTTAAATGAACGGACACCCAATTAATAATCTTATGAGCGTTACAATTGAAAAAATACGCACCATGGTAGACTCAAACACAGTTGTGGGCGATGCTATTACAACCCCTGACGGTACTATTATTATACCTGTATCAAAAATATCTGTGGGTTTTGCAACGGGTGGTTCTGATTTTCCTACAAAAACACCAAAGGACATGTTTGGCGGCGGTGGCGGCGCAGGCGTAAATGTTACACCGGTTGGGTTTTTAATTGTACAAAACGGTAATGTTAGGTTAATTCAACTTGCAGATAATAAAAATGCAATTGACCGAGCCGTTGCAATGTTCCCCGATATGGTAGACAAAATAACGTCTCTTTTTAATAAAAATAATAACGAAGAACAAGAAGAAATACAAAACGAGAAAATAATTAACGATATTACAAACAACTAATAGCCAGAACGGAGTAATTAATGAAAGATGTCAGAATACAAAAAGCACTTGCTGAATCGGGAATGTGTAGCCGACGTGCAGCCGAAAAGTTAATTGTTGAAGGTAGAGTAAAATTGAATGGTCGCCCAATAAGTTTAGGCGATAAAATGGACACAGCAAAAGATCTTTTATCGGTAGACGGAAATAGAGTTTTTTTGCCACGAAAAGCTGAAAAACATTACTATTTAATGCATAAACCACGTGGGTTTATAACTACTATGAGCGATGAACACGGACGTAAAACTATTTTAGATTTAATAAAAGATATCCCGGCAAGAGTGTACCCTGTTGGGCGCCTTGATAAAGACAGCGAAGGTGCAATTGTTTTAACTAACGATGGCACATTTGCAAATTTACTTATGCACCCAAGCCATGGCGTATCTAAATTGTATAGGGTAACCGTTCGCCCACGTGCAACAGAAGAGCAAATTATAAAATTAACAGACGGTGTTGTACTTGACAATAACGAAAAAACTCAACCCGCTATTATTAAAATTATTACACAAGAACCAGAGCGCACAGTAATGGAAATGGCAATAAAAGAAGGCAAAAACAGGCAAATAAGAAGAATGTGTGAGGCAGTTAATTTAAATGTAATAAGGCTTAGAAGAACAGCAATAGGCGCAGTTAAACTTGGTATGTTACAGCCTGGACAATACAGAGAGCTTACACCGTCTGAAATTACAACACTGAGAACTGCTGCAAGCAGAGGTAAAACTACGTCTCAAATTAGGAAAAACACAAAGAATAATATTAAGAAAAATGCAAATGTTAAAAAATATGTTAAAAGAAAACCAAAATAATACGCTTAATTTAAATAAGGAGATTACCTTAAATGATATCTATGCACCCAATTAAAGAGGAGCTTGTACTGCAAAGTTTAAATGCACAGCGCTTTGGCAATAACACAAAAGGCTATGTTGTTATGCAAGAGCTAACATACCT
>CAYJDK010000224.1:2422-3081 GCA_964368905.1 uncultured Bacteroides sp. | reverse complement strand
CTGTGAAAATATAACAAATGCAAACCCTTGCGGCAGTTGTAATATTTGCAAAGGTATAGACTCCGGTTCTGTTCTTGATATAATTGAAATTGACGCGGCATCTAACAACGGCGTGGATAATATTAGAGATTTGCGCGAAGAAACCATTTATACGCCCGGTGTTTGTGCTTATAAAGTTTATATTATAGACGAAGTGCATATGCTTTCCGGCGCGGCATTTAACGCTTTATTAAAAATAATGGAAGAACCTCCCTCTCACGTTATATTTATTTTAGCAACAACAGAAATACATAAAGTTCCCGCAACAATATTATCACGGTGCCAAAGGTACGATTTTTTAAGAATAAATACACACGACATTGCAAAAAGACTTTTGTACGTTGAAAATGAAGAAAACATAAATTTACACCAAGATGCCGCAGAACTTATTGCACGCCTTGCAGACGGAGCAATGCGTGATGCGCTGTCAATATTAGATACATGTATTGGTTTTAGTAACGACATTGATTTAAACACGGTTAGGCGTATGGCAGGTGTTGTTAATAAAGATTACCTTTTTGAATTAAGCGATTATATTATTAAAAACCAAACAACAAATGCAATTACTTTAATTGCACAATTGCGTGAAAAGTCTATAGACATGAAAAGACTTTGCGATG
>CAYJDK010000224.1:0-2412 GCA_964368905.1 uncultured Bacteroides sp. | reverse complement strand
TGAATTAATTTTACATTATCGTAATTTTTTACTTGCCGGCGTAAATTCCAGTGTAGAACTTCTTACGGGTGCCGGTAGTGAGGATATTGAAAAATACAAATTAAAGGCAAATGAAATAAGCTCTGTTGACTCTGTTTTTTATATAAAAACATTATGCAAAGCACTTGAAAAAATGTCTCGTAGCTCCGATGCACGCATTGAACTTGAGCTTGCAATATTTGAAATGTGCACAAATAACCCACATGATATTAACAATAATGAAGTTGCAAAACCTAATATTGTAAAAGAACATGTCTCTTTGCAAAACAACGAAAATAGTAATTTGCAAAGTAGTGCCAATAATATTATTAATAATAACAATGCTGAAAACAGCACAGAGAAAAACACTAGCTTAAATAATGATATTACGCAACATA
The DNA here is from genome assembly GCA_964368905.1 of uncultured Bacteroides sp. Classification (GTDB taxonomy): domain Bacteria; phylum Bacillota; class Clostridia; order Oscillospirales; family Ruminococcaceae; genus Ruthenibacterium. Next base: position 1,996 of record CAYJDK010000224.1, on the reverse strand, counting down.
ATCCAGATGATGAAGATAATACATTGCATAAAAACGAAATTATAAACAATAATACTGTTGAAGAAAAAAACCCACCTATCGGTAAGTTTGATAAATGGCAAGATGTTATTAACAAAATGGAAGCAGCCGATAAATTGCTTTATGTTAACATGCGCGATTCCATAGCATATTACGACGGCAAACGTGTGCTTATTGATGGAAGCAAACTTTTTATTGAATATATGCAAAAAAACAAATATTCAAATGCATTAATTAAAAACGTTATTTTGGAAGTTACTGGAAAAGAATACCCAATTGGACCGTATAAAGCTACAGAAAGTTCATTAAACTACACCCTTACTGCGCTTGATTCTATGAAAAAACTTGAACAGCAAGGTGTACAAGTTATATATGACGAAGAATAGAAGTTATTGCTTTATTTAAATAAAGTAACATTAAATTGTAAAAAGGGCTCGACCTTATAATAAAATATACAAAGCTTTAAATATAATTATAATAGTTATGTTTTTAGTAGAATGGAGAATAATATGAAAGCCAGATTACCACAAGGTTATGGAAAACAACAAAACATGAACCACATAATGCAACAAGCACAAAAGATGCAAGACCAAATGCAGGCTAAACAGGCAGAATTAGATGAAGCCGTTTATGGTATGGTTGATGTTACAATAACAGGTAAAAGACAAATAACTGCTTTAAAAATAAACCCTGAAATAGTTGACCCTGATGACATTGAAATGCTTGAAGATTTAATTGCAGCTGCTGTTAATGAGGCAGTTAGAACTGTTGACGAGAAAAACGAAGCAGAAATGGCCGATATAACAGGCGGAATAAACATACCCGGCTTTTAATTAAATGTTTTTTACATTATATCTTTAACGGCCTATTTATTTTGATAATTTTTTTAAGTTAGGAGCATTATAATGAAATATAATGCAGCACCGCTGGAACGGTTGATAGAGCAATTTAGCAAACTGCCCGGTATAGGACGTAAAGGTGCAACAAGACTTGCGTACCAAGTGTTGGCAATGGACAGGCAAAAAGCACTAGATTTTGCTAAGGCAATTGAAGAAGCGCATACTAAAATTAAACGTTGTAGCATATGCCAAAATTTTACCGAAGAAGAAGTTTGTGGCATTTGCTCTGCTACAAACAGAGATACCGGTATAATATGTGTTGTTGAAACGCCAAGGAATATATCGGCTTTTGAAAAAACGCGAGAATATAAAGGTTTATACCATGTTTTACACGGGCTTATCTCCCCTATGGACGGAATTACAGCAGAGCACATTTGCATTAAAGATTTGCTTTTGCGCATTCAATCAAATGATGTTAAAGAGATAATAATGGCAACAAGTCCTACCGTAGAAGGCGAAGCAACTGCCATGTATATTTCTAAATTAATAAAGCCTTTTGGAATAAAAGCTACACGGCTTGCTTATGGTTTACCTGTTGGTAGCAGCCTTGAATATGCAGATGAAGTTACGCTTGGGCGTTCGCTTTTAAACAGGGCTGAGTTATAAAAATTATTAAATAACGCACAAATATTAAACTATATCTTCAAAAGAAAGGTGGTGTGCTACGTTGGCAACAAAAAGTAACACTAAATTAATATCTGTTAACCGCAAAGCACGCCACGACTATTTTGTGCTTGAAACGCTTGAAACAGGTATTGCACTTGTTGGCACAGAAGTAAAAAGCCTACGGCTTGGGCAAGTTAATTTAAAAGAATCTTATATTGAAATTGAAAAAGGCGAACTTTATGTGTTAGGTATGCATATTAGCCCATATGAAAAAGGCAATATATTTAATACCGACCCACTTCGAAAACGTAAATTATTAGCACATAAACGTGAAATACGCCACCTAGAGCAAGAAAAAAAATTAAAAGGTAACACATTAATTCCTTTACAATTATACTATAAATATGGTAAAGTAAAGCTAGAGCTTGGCGTTTGCAAAGGCAAAAAATTGCATGATAAACGCGAAACTACTG
>CAYJDK010000223.1:0-3104 GCA_964368905.1 uncultured Bacteroides sp. | reverse complement strand
ATAAAAATGAGCACTCACAAAAGGCTATGCCCCTTATGAGTGCTCATTATGGTGCCGCTGACCAGACTTGAACTGGTACGGTATTGCTACCGAGGGATTTTAAGTCCCTTGTGTCTGCCGATTCCACCACAGCGGCTTATTTAATTAAATAAATTACCTTATTAATGATACAATAAAGAGACACATATGTCAATTAAAAATTTTAATTTTTTTAAAAATTTTTAATTTTTTGTGTTTTTTATATATCGGAGATGTTGGCAAACAAAGACTTTGCAAAAGCTAGAGCAAAATTTTTTTCAACAGCTCCATACCACTACACGCCGGCAATATATGTTTAAAAATAATTTCAAATCAATTATATATATATATATATATCAAATCACAAATATTAGCTTTTTTGCATAATATAAAACAAGTTAAATAAAGCTGTATTAATTTTTAAAAATTGCAAACGCATTAATACATTTATTATTTAACAATTATTATTAACAAGGGGGCTAATATAATGATTTTCAAAGGGCGCAATCAGGTGCCATTTTATTATAGCTGTTACGGCTATACTCGCGGTAACGGTACAATTTGGCATGGTGGCATAGATATAGTAGGCCTAGACGACAAAACAATTTACATGCCGTCATACAACGGGAAGTCTATTAGCGGGCAAGTGGTACAATCTCGCATTGTAACAGACACAAGCGACCTTACGTGGGAGTGGGGATACTACGTTTGCGTTAAACTGGACTATAACCAAACACCAGATACAGTAAACTACTTGTACTTTTGCCATAACAGCCAAAACCTAGTAAGTGTTGGCCAAAGTGTTAAAACAGGAGACGTTTTAGCAATTATGGGTAACACAGGAAACGCAGCATACGCCAACCCACCTATAGAGCACGTTCATTTTGAAGTGCGCGACTACATAGGCGCTAGAGGAAGTGATCCGTCGGCATATACAGGCATACCAAATGCCGTTGGAATTTACGGAGAACCGCTAAATCCACCAACAGAACCTACGTTTCGCTCAAAGGTTTTAGACATTTCTTATTACCAGCCAACCGTAGATTATGCAAAAACAGCACAAGACATAGACGGCGTAATTTTACGCATTGGTTTAACGTATTGGGGTGCTTACAACCAAGGTAAAGACTCCAGTTTTGATGCGCATTATGCAGGTTTCAAGGCACAAGGCACACCTGTGGGTTGCTACTATTATTCTGCGGCAGACACGCTTGAGCGCGCAGAAGAAGAGGCAGCGTATTGCTTGCAATTACTAAAAGGGCATCAATTTGAACTGCCTGTTTTTTACGATGTTGAAAACAACGAACGCCAAAGTATGCTAAGCAAAGAATTGTTAACGTCTATAGTAGAGCGTTTTTGCTCTATTTTACAAAGTGCAGGTTATTTTGTAGGTTACTATTCATATACTTCATGGATAAAGGCAAAATTTGACTACGAGAAATTAAGCCGTTACTATACTTTATGGAAGGCAGACTATACCGATAACCCCGATACAACCATACCGTGTGACATGTTGCAATATACAAACAAAGGTACTGTACAAGGGATAAACGGTTATGTTGACCTTAATGAATGTTACAGGGATTATGAAAAAGAGATTATTGCAAACGGGCTAAACGGTTTTGATAAGCAAGATTACGAACCTAACGCATACATTATAGGTTTTGCTAGCCAAGGAGACGTAGTAACACTTACATCAATACTTGAAAAACAAAACGTAGCGTTTACAGTTAAAGACGGATATATTACAACCGCCCCTATTACAGACGAAGTGATGGCAAAAGAATTAACAGACACGGCAACGTCTCTTGGCATACCGTACGAAACATATGAATATACCGAACCGGACAACTGCTGTGAAGATTTGCAAAACCAAATAAATTTACTAAGCTCACAATATGATGCTTTAGAAGAAAAAATAAGCTCTATTGGTACTTTTTTCAATAATCTAAGCGGAGATTTAACAAACACCACACGTAATTAAACTGCTACAAACAAAAACTTTGAAAAATCTAAACTATTCCCATACACCACTCAACAAAAATAGCAACAATTACAACAAGTGCAGATATTATAAACCCATGTATCATTGGTGTTATGCCTGACTTTTTCATGTCTTTAAAACTTGTGTTAAGCCCTATTGACGCAAGCGATGCTACCATTAAAAATTTACTTACAGCCTTTGCTTGCAAAGACAATTCTTGCTCAATAAGCCCAAAACTGTTTATAATGGCAAGGCCTACAAAGCCTACTATAAACCAAGGAAAAAGCGCTGCAAAATTCACTTTATGCCGTGCTTTTTCTTTTTTTGGTGCCACCGGTGCATCTGCAGAAAACTCTGCAATTTTATCTGTTTGGCTCACTTCATATTTTGTTGCTTTTTCGTTTACTGTTTTTAATGTTTCGCTTAATTTTGCGGCTTGTGTTGCTTCTTTATGCTTTATTTTTATATTAATATACGCAAAAACAAGCACTGTTGGTATAATAGAAAGCGTTCTTGTTAATTTAACCATAGTTGCAAAATCGCCTGCTGCTTCACTATATGCATAACCTGCCGCAACAACGCTGGACGTATCATTTACCGCAGTACCTGCCCAAAGTCCGTATGCCATATCGCTTAAGTTTAAAAAATCTCCCATAAACGGAAAAGCTATTATCATTAACATATCAAATATGAATGTGGCCGACATTGCATATGCAATTTCTCTGTCGTGTGCATCAATAACAGGCGCTATTGCCGCTATTGCCGAACCACCGCAAATACCTGTACCCGCAGAAATTAAGTTGGACAACTTCCAGTTTAAGCCTAGTGCTTTACCAATAAAATACCCACCGCCAAAACATGTTAGCAGCGTAAAGCACATAACGGCTAAAGAAAGCTTACCAACTGTTAATATTGTTTGTATACTTAAAGACGCACCAAGCAATATAATTGCAAACTTTAACACTTTTTTAGATGTAAATTTTAATCCGTCTTGTAAAACAGGTGTTTTAATAAACCCATTTAATATCATGCCAATAAACAGTGCAATTACAGACGCACCTATTAAATGTATAGGCAAAATACTTTCAATAAATTGTGAAAA
>CAYJDK010000222.1:0-3119 GCA_964368905.1 uncultured Bacteroides sp. | reverse complement strand
TTAATTAAAAGTATCCGATAACACAAACTGTCTCCCTGCTTGCTGTTTTACTAAACCATCAAGCTCCAGTTGTGTTAATATTGCAATAACTTCTTGTATTGGCATATTGCATTTAATGCAAATACTCTGCAATGTTTGCGCTTTTGCCGAGAGTGCACTAAACACACGCTTTGTGTCAGGTGTAAAATTCTTTTTTGCGTTATTTATTTTTGCTTTTTTATTATCTTCTATTATGTCAAACCCGTACCAACTTAATATATCATTATAAGATGTTACAGGTATTGCGCCCTCTTTAAGCAATTGGTTTGTGCCCTCACATAGTGGCGAAAAAATACTACCCGGCACGCTAAATACGTCTCTGCCATATTTTAACGCTGCCGACACTGTATTGAGTGTACCGCTTTTTTGCCTTGCCTCTGCAACGCAAAGCCCGTAAGAAAGGCCTGCTATAAGCCTGTTTCTGTGCAAGAAAAAAGGTTTTTGCATTAAAGTTCCCGGTGGGTATTCTCCTATAACCAGGCCATATTGCTCTATTAATTGCTTTAACTTTTTATTAGCAGCAGGATAACATAAATCGTGCCCAAAAGCTATGCAAGCCACTGTAATTGCATTATGTTGCAAACTTGCTTTATGGCATTCACTGTCAAGCCCGGCGGCTAACCCCGACACAAGTACCGCGCCTTGTTTTGCAAGGCCTTGTGCAATTGTAATTGTTGCCTCTATACCATATGCAGACGGGCGCCGTGTGCCAACAATTGCAAATGTAAGGTATTTATTTAAAACACTTAAATCTCCTTTATAATAAAGCACAAGTGGTGGAGAATCAATATTTCTTAATAAATAAGGGTAATCGTCATCATCGTATGCTACAATGTTAACTTCGTTTTCTTCACAAAGTTTTATTCTTGCTAAAAAATCTTCAGGCTCTTTTTGTTGCAACGCAGTAATTTGTGCAGGTGTAAAAAAATGCGACAAATCTTGTGAAAATCTCATTGCAACAAGTGCCTCAATGTCTTCAAACTCTCTTAAAACTTGTTGCGCTTGTGCACTTGCATACCCTAATGCATTTGCAAGCCAAAGCCATGTTTGAATTTTCGCCTTTGGCATTTCGCTGTTATAATATGTATATTGGCGCAAATTATCCGGCACTTCAAGGCATTGTTTCAAAACAGGTTTACTATTTAATTCAACTTGATTTGCAATGTTTTCCATAATACACCGCCTTTAGCGAAAATTATACAAAAAAACACCTGCCGCAACGGCCACATTTAAGCTCTCGGCCGTTTTAGCCATTGGTATGCTAATAGCGCTATCTGCCAGTTCAACAGACTCTTTTAAAAGGCCGTTTGCCTCGTTGCCAAGTAAAATTGCAACGCCTTTATTTTTATTTATAATAACATTTTCTATACTTTCAGAACCCTCAAGTGCAGTTGCATAAACATGAATATTACTGCTTTGCATTTGTTTAATTGCCTCTTTTGTGCTAACGTCGCTTATTATGTTAATGCGCCCTGCAGCACCCATTCCGGCCCTTAATGCTTTATCTGCAAAAACATCTGCACAATTACCACACAAAACAACACCGTCAAAACCAAAAGCAGCGGTACTGCGTATAATGGCACCGGCATTTGAAGGATCCTGCACATTTTCCATTATAACATATTTTCCGCTTTTGCGCACATTATTTATTGCTTTATAATTTAAATTAAAAACAGCAAATACACCTTGTGTGTTTTGTGTATTTGCTATTTTTTGTGCAACGTGCGGCAATATTTCATATTTTTCTTCACACAGTGTTAAAACATGAGGGTTTTGTTGTGCAATTTTTTCAGTATACAAAATTTTAACAGGCTTCATTGTTTTGCAAATTTCTTCGCACAAGCGCAAACCTTCCGCAACAAACAGCTTTTCCTCTTGCCTAAAAGTTTTACTTTTAACAAGTTTATGCACATACTTAATTGTGTTATTATCTCTACTTGTTATGGTTTGTACCATTTTTTTCTCCTTTAAGCATTGTACATTTTAAGTTAACCTATATAAAACAATATAAGGGTTTAACCTAACAAAAAACAAAGGTAGCATAGAGCTTTTCCTTTAGTGTTTTGTGAGGTCAAACCCCTGCATGTTAAACATGTTGAATTATGTGTTATTTAATTTTTTTGTAGTAAAAAAATTATTTAACGGCTTTTTTTGCTGTTTCAATAAGTGCATTAAAGCTTGCCGGGTCATGTATAGCCATTTCGGAAAGCATTTTACGGTTAAGCTCAATACCACTCTTTTTCATTCCGTTCATAAACACAGAATAACTTACGCCTTGTGCACGACATGCAGCATTAATACGTGTAATCCATAATCTACGGAAATCACGCTTTTTGTGTTTACGGCCTGCAAAAGCATAGTTACCGCTTTTCATAACTTGCTGTTTAGCCATTTTAAAATGTTTAGATTTACTACCGTAATAACCCTTAGCAAGTTTTAGTGTCTTTTTTCTTCTTTTGCGCGTCATTATTGCGCCTTTAATACGTGCCATATTTTTTACGTCTCCTTATCAAATATAAGTGTCGGATATGTTTAATATACCGAAATTATGCGTATGGAAGCATACGGCGAATATTTGCCGCATTTGTTTTGTCGGCATATGTCGACTTGCGAAATCCTCTTTTACGTTTTGTGCTCTTTTTTGTCAAAATATGGCTATGATAAGCATTGCCACGTTTAATTTTGCCGTTTTTTGTCAATTTAAAGCGCTTTTTTGCTCCTGAATGAGTTTTAATTTTAGGCATTATTATATCCTCCTTGATATTGCTTACTTTTCTTTAGCCGGTGCTAAAAACATTTGCATACTGCGCCCCTCAAGTTTTGGCTGTTTTTCAATAATTGCCTGTGGCAAAGCCTCGGCAAAACGTTTTTGAACAGCTAACCCAAGTTCTGCATGTGCCATTTCACGGCCTCTGAAACGTATGGAAACTTTAACTTTATCACCTTTACCTAAAAACTTAGCCGCTTGCGCAACTTTAGTGTTAAAGTCGTTTGTATCAATATTAAGCGATAGTCGAACTTCTTTAATCTCAACAATTTTTTGGTTTTTTCTCGCTTCTTTTTCTTTTTTCTGTTGCTCA
>CAYJDK010000221.1:1326-3122 GCA_964368905.1 uncultured Bacteroides sp. | reverse complement strand
CGCTCAGACGCAGCCACAACAGTTAAATTAAACCATGTGTGTTTATGTAATAATGATATAAATCTTTGACCCACCATGCCGGTTGCACCAACAACTCCAACTTTAAATTTTTTCATATTTTACCCCTTTCACATCTTTGCAAAATTATTAGTTTTTAAAGTATTAAAATTATGATATAATATACTTTAGGCTTAATGCCTTATATAAAAAACAATTTTAAAATAATATATATTTATTTTTTTTATAAAACATAATTCTCAAAAAAACAAAAAACCGGCTTGAAAACCGGCAGAAAATACAATATAATATCATACATTGAAACAATACAGCTCAACGCTACAAAATTATAGCGACAGTGTTAAACCTTTCGGAAATAACCCCAAGAAACTATCTGCCGGATAATTTCTTTCGGCGAGATACCCTTTTTTAACTGTGTATTGATTTGGCAATCTATGCAATTTAATTGCACGAATACAGTTAATACTCTTGCAGCTCGCAACCTCTGTAAATATATATTCACTTTTATATATAATATAACAAAAAAAATAAAATGTCAATGCAGGGAGATTAAAAAATGCAAAAAAGTGATTTTTACTTCGATTTACCACAAGATTTAATTGCTCAAACACCATGCAGCCCCAGAGATTCATCAAAATTACTTTGTCTTGATAGGAATACAAAGGATATAGTTCATCGTAATTTTTACGATATTTTGCATTTATTAAACCCAGGTGATGTTTTATGTGTAAATAATTCAAAAGTACTACCGGCAAGGCTTATTGGCCAAAAAGAACAAGGCGGAGCAATTTGTGAAATTTTGCTTTTAAGAGAGCAAAAAACAAATATTTGGGAATGCCTTGCAAAGCCCGGTAAAAGATTAAAACCCGGCTCTAAAATTGTTTTTGGAGACGGTAGCTTGAAAGCTGAAATAATTGAAACTACACCGGAGGGTAATAAGATTGTAAAATTTTATTACAATACACCAACATTATACGAAAAATTAGATGAATTTGGAAAAATGCCGCTTCCCCCATACATACAAACAAGTTTAGAAAACGCAGAGCAATATCAAACTGTTTACGCAAAAGAATTAGGCAGTGCTGCGGCGCCTACTGCCGGTTTGCATTTTACAAATGAATTGTTGAGTGATTTAAAAAATAAAGGTGTAATTGTTGTATATATTACTTTGCATGTGGGTCTTGGTACTTTTAGGCCTGTTAAAGAGAATGATATTTTAAAACATAAAATGCACAGTGAATGGTATACAATTTCAAAAGAAACAGCTTTTGAAATTAATAATGCAAAAAAGAATGGTAAAAGAGTAATAGCAGTGGGAACAACCAGTTGCAGAACGCTTGAGTCTATTTACGCAAAACAAGGAGAAATTACTGCTTGTAGTGGCGATACAGATATTTTTATATATCCCGGCTTTGAGTTTAAAGTTCTTGATGGGCTTATAACTAATTTTCATTTACCGGAGAGTACATTAATAATGCTTGTGTCTGCTTTTTGTGGGTACGAAAACACCATGAACTCTTACAAAGTAGCAATAGAAAACAAGTACAGATTTTTTTCTTTTGGAGACGCTATGTTTATTACTGATTTTAAAGAAACGGAGAATTAAATGTATAAATTAATTAAAAAAGATGGCTCTGCAAGGCGTGGCGAGTTTACAACAGTGCATGGTAACATTCAAACACCGGCATTTATGAATGTTGCAACTGCAGGTGCAATTAAAGGCGGACTTTCTGCGCTTGATTTAAAAAACAACGCATGTCAAGTAATGCTGTGTAACA
>CAYJDK010000221.1:404-1316 GCA_964368905.1 uncultured Bacteroides sp. | reverse complement strand
CTAACGATGAAAATGTAGCAAAACTTGGTGGTTTACATAAAATGACAAAATGGAAAGGCCCTATTTTAACAGATAGTGGCGGTTTTCAAGTGTTCAGTTTATCTAAACTTAGAAAAATTAATGAAGAAGGCGTAACATTTAATTCTCATATAGACGGTAGACGTATATTTATGGGACCTGAAGAAAGTATGCGAATACAAGCAAATTTAGGTTCTACAATTGCCATGGCTTTTGATGAATGTATAGAAAACCCGGCAGAATATAGTTATACAAAAGAATCGTGCGAGCGAACTGTTCGCTGGCTGATACGTTGTAAAAATGAAATGCAACGCTTAAAAGACAGTAATAATATGATTAATAATAAACAATTATTATTTGGTATAAACCAAGGTTGTTGTTTTGACGATTTAAGGGTTGAGCACATAAAACAAATTGTTAATTTAGATTTAGACGGATATGCACTTGGTGGCCTTGCTGTTGGAGAACCTAAAGAAGAAATGTACGCAACAATTAGTACTGTAACGCCGCATATACCGGTAAACAAAATAAGATATTTAATGGGTGTTGGCACACCCGGTAACATAATAGAGGCCGTAATGCGAGGCATTGATATATTTGACTGTGTTATGCCAAGCCGTAATGCAAGGCATGGGCACTTAAATACGTGGAATGGCATTATTAACATAAAAAATGCGAAATATGAACTTGACGAAAGCCCAATAGATGAATTGTGTGAATGTGAAACATGTAAGAATTTTTCAAGGGCATACATACGCCATTTATTCAAAGCAGGAGAAATACTTGCAATGAGGCTAGCTGTTATTCACAACTTAAACTTTTACAATAAATTACTTGAACATATTAGAATTGCCATTGAAAATGGCGATTTTGATGCGTTTTATAAAAAAAATG
>CAYJDK010000221.1:0-394 GCA_964368905.1 uncultured Bacteroides sp. | reverse complement strand
TTAGATAAGCGTATTTAAAAATGCACATAAATATGTAAAAGTTGTAAAATAATGAAAAAAAAGCGTTAAAACGCTTGCAACTGTGTTAATAATTCGATATACTAATATGTAATGATTAGGAGGTTTATTAAATGGACTATATTTTATTATCAACTGCCACAGGTACAACAGGTAGTTTGGGCTTTTCTTTAATTTCAATTGTATTAATGTTGGGTTTGCTTTATTTATTTATGCTTCGCCCTCAACAAAAGAAAGAGAAAAAATCTGCAGAAATGCGTAATTCTATTGAAGTTGGTGACGGTGTTACAACAATTGGTGGAATTATAGGAAGAGTAGCTTCTATAAAAGAAGACTCTTTTGTGCTTGAAACAGGTGCTGACCGTGTTAAACTAAG
>CAYJDK010000220.1:0-3151 GCA_964368905.1 uncultured Bacteroides sp. | reverse complement strand
CGTTAACAGCAATACTGGCAAGCTGGGTGTTATTATCTTTATTAAAAGCGCCAACAATTTGGTGAGCAAACAGAGCACAAAATACATATACAATTATGGCAATAATCACACAAGTCACAATAGCGTATTTTAAAACTTTTTTTGCGTCACTATGTTTTCCTGTGCCTGCACAGCGGCTTATTATTGGCTGAACACCTTGAGAAATACCGGTAAATATAGCAATTATAACTATAGCAATGTTTGCAATTATTCAGTATGCTGCAACAGCTATGTTTCCGGCTAGGTTTAAAATTATAATGTTAAACATTATTAGTACAATTCCAAAAGAAAATTCAGTAATTAATGCAGAAATGCCAAGTGATGTTATATGAAAGATGTTTTTTATTTTTATAGGTGCTTTTTTAAAATGGAATGTATTATTACGCTTAATAAAGTGTGTAGATAAAATAATAAGGCTTATTATTGGGGCAAACCCCGTTGCAAAAGCAGCACCGAACATTCCCATTTTAAAAATAAATATGAACACATAATCTAATATAATATTTGAAAAGCTGCCTGTTAACATGGCAATCATAGAAAGTTTTGGGCTTGAATCGTTCCTTACAAAGCAAATAATAACGTTGTTTAAAATAAAAACAGGTGCAAAACAAAGAATAGTTTTAATGTATATACTTGTGTTTGCAATAGTGTCGTTATCTGCACCTAAAAAATATGAAATTTGAGTGTGAAAAAATACACCTATTATTAAAAAAAATAAAGTTGCAAAAAAAGAATAGTATAAGCTGTGAGTGAAAATACTTTTAGATTGCATTAAAGAAAAACGTGTCGCACCACCTATACCAATCATTAAGCCTATGCCATGCATAAAACTATACATTGGCAGGGCTATGTTTAAAGAAGCTAGCCCGCTTGCTCCAATTCCCCGAGCAATAAAATAAGTGTCTGCCAATATATAGCAAGACAATCCTAACATGCCTATTATATTAAAAGTAACATATTTTGAAAATTCAATTTTAATGTTGTTATTATTCATTTTTTCTCCAAAAAAGCATTTGTTATACATCATTAAAGACCTAACGATGTATAAACAAATGCTTTGCATTTTTATAAGCTCGGGGGCAGTTAATTATATTTTAATACTAAGTTTACTATATAATTTTATTGTTGTCAATAAAATTACAATTGAGTGTTTTGTTGGCTGCAGTTTTAAAAAAAGAAGCGAAAACTTAATAAAACAGTTTAAAGTAATTATAATAAATGAATATTGACGAAAGTAGTGCTTAATAATATAATTATTATATATTTTAAACTTATTACTATAAAAGTAAAATAAGGAGGAAGTTAATGAAAGGTAAAATAATACTAAATTTGGCAATGAGTATAGATGGATTTATAGCAGACGAAGATGGCGGATATGATTGGATTACACATGATGGAGATACAGCGCTGAATACAAAAGAGCATTTTAATTTTGACGAATTTTTAAATAGCATTGATGTTGTTTTAATGGGAAGTAAATGTTATGAGCAAGGAATGGCAGAGCCATATGAAAACAAAACAGTATATGTTGCCACAACAAAAAAAATTGATGATAAAGAAAATATAAAATTTATTAGCGGTGACATTGTAAGCATTGTTGAAAAAGAAAAACTTGCAGGTAAAAATGTATTTCTTTTTGGTGGCGGAAGTGCGATAGACCCTTTTATTAAAAAAGATGTTATAGACGAGTATTATATAGGCATAATTCCTGTTATTTTAGGCAAAGGACGTAGGTTGTTTTTAGAAAACAACCCTACTATTAAACTAAAACTAAGCTCATATGTAGTAGATTCAGGCGTTGTAATTATGCAGTATATTAAAAGTTAGCCGCAAAGCACAATATATACAAATTGTATAATTAAAGTAAAACAAACAAAGAGTAGCTTTTTTAAAGCTACTCTTTGTTTGTTTAAAAATTAATCAATTTGAGTTTAAAAAAAGCAAATGTTCAATAGCTTTTGCAAATCCATTGCCGGAGCATTCGTCTGTAACAAATGCGGGTAAATGTTTTAATGAGCTTAAAAATGGCTTAATATTGGCTACTGCAACGGCATTTGGAAAAAACTCAAACATGGGTTCATCATTTGGAGAGTCTCCAAAAAATATTACTTGCTTTTTAATTTCTGCGTCATTTAAATTTAGTATCTTGTCAAAAAAAAGGCGTGTCATGTCAACTTTGTTATAATTACCAAACCAAGTATTAACATGTATAGAGCTAACTTTAGCAATTGCGCCCATTTCTTCACATACTTGTTTAATTTGTTCTGCAACTTCAAAACCAAGGTAAGGTTCGTCTTCGTTAAAATCAATTGCAACGTCGTATATTCTGGCAAACTGGTCTTTAGACACTCTGCAACCAGGAACTTTTTCAAGGCACGCATTTTTAACATCTTGCAAGCGCCCTTGTATATCTCCTGTTGCAACAGAAGGGTGTGTAAATTTTTTTAGTTGCCCATTGTCAAAATAAAAAACAAACGCACCATTTTCTCCTACAACAGCACGAACAGGCCATTGGCGTATTATCATGTCGCACCAGCCGGCAGGCCGCCCTGTTACAGGTATTACATGAATGTTATTATCATATAGTTTCCATAAAGCCTCATACGCAGCAGCACTCAATTTACCTTCTGTTGTAATAGTATCATCAATGTCGCACAAAATATATTTAATTTTTTTTGCTGTTTTTTGTTTAATGTTATTAAAATTTTCCACCTTTTAACTCCTGTTACTTACAATAAAATACGGTAACAATTTATTATAAACATTGCTTTGTACTGCATTTGTATTATAAATTTTGTTATAAATAGTAATTAAAATAGTTCTGTTCCTATTCGCCAAAACCGGAATTTATTAGTTCTATCAAAGCATCAACCGCAGTAACTTCATCGCTGCCCTCTGCAACAATAGTCACATCTTCGCCCTGTGAGGCTCCAAGTGTAAGTAGCATTATTATAGATTTTGCCACAACTGCTTCATCGGGCTCATTTGTGCGCATAATTGTAATATACGATTCAAACTTTTCGGCACATCCTACAAATTCTGAGGCAGGCCTTGCGTGTAATCCACTTGCGTTTTTAATAATAGTATTTTTACTATACATATATTTACCACC
>CAYJDK010000219.1:0-3185 GCA_964368905.1 uncultured Bacteroides sp. | reverse complement strand
CTCTTTTATCATTTTCAAAAAACAATTCATCAATAACGCTGTATATCACATTTAATAAAAACAAATTAGCCTCGTGTAAATTTGTTTGAATTGTAATTGCTATGCCTTCCTGCGGCAAAAGTGCTATTACAGATGTAAATCCTTCTATATTTCCACCATCATAAACTAAATTTATACCGCGATACGGCGATACTACCCAGCCTAAACCGTAAAGATTATATGGAGCTTCTTTCAAATTTAACGGTAACATATCTGCATTTGTGCAACGTGGGCGCAAAACATCGTTTACAGCTTTTTTACTCATAATTGTATTATTCATATAAGTTCCACTATTCAAATGCAAACGTGCCCATTTATTTAAATCGTTGTTATTCATATTTAAACATCCGGCAGGAGCACAAGCCTCAACGTTTAAAAGCGGCACGCTCCTATATTCGCCTTGTGCTGCAAGTTTATACCCTACTGCCCTTTTTTCACTGCTTAACATGCCGGGTTTACCAAAAGAGGCACTCGTCATATTCATTGGTTCAAAAAATTCTTCGTTAATAAGTTGTTCCCACGTTTTGCCTGTAAGTTTTTCCATAATTACAGCAGCAGCAAGGTAATTTAAATTATTGTAAGACCAATGTCTACCCACTTGCCATTTGTTTTGCAAATATTTAATATTGTCAAATATTTGATGACGATTTTTATAAGAGCCATGCCAGTATAAGTTGTGGCTGGGTAGTCCACTGTTTTGATTTAAAAAATCAGCTATTGTAATTGTTTGTGTTGCATTAAAATCATATAGCTCAAAATTTTCTACTACTTCTTTAACGGGCGTATCAAGGTTTAAAACACCTTTATCTTGTAAGGTTGCACCAAGTGCTGCAGTAAAAGATTTTGTAACAGACCCAATTGAAAAAACGGTTTCTTGTGTTACAGGTAGTTTTTCAAAAGTATTACTTTCTCCGTAAAAACACCTATATATGTCACTATCTTTATTTAAAATTGAAATAGCGCAACCGGGAATATTCCAAACTATACATATGTTGTTTAAAATTGCATTAAGCTTTTTTTCGTTAATGTTCATAATTAATATACTCCTTGCTAAAATGTGTAAAAACAGAAATTGTTGGCAAATAAAAGCTTTGTATATAATCAAGTTGAATTTTACAAAGCATATTTGCCAACAAATTAAATTAACCTGCTACCAGCATTGCTATAACTACAATACTTACAATCAAGCTAAAACCAACTGCTAACCCTGAAAAGTAAGAAGTTGCAATATGTGTTGCGTTATCACCTTTTTTATTAACAAAATGGCGTATAACGCTGCCAAAAAAGGCCGATGTCATTGTAGACATGCTTAAATACATACTCATGCCTATTACTGCGCCCGGAATACTAAACGCTGCAAGACCAATGCCTGCACCTGCGCCTATTAACAATCTCCATAAGTTAATAACTGTATCTCCAAAGCCGGAAAAAGACATAGATGTTGCATAATAAAGTTGCGCAGCCGGATAAAGACCACTGTCTGCACCAACTCCAAAACGTTCTACCATAACACTCATAACAACAACTGCGCCAATTGCCCCGGGAAGCAAACCTATGTACTGGCCAATGTATTGTGCTTTTGGGTCTGCCCCTATTAGTTGTCCTGTTTTAAAGTCATTTATTGTGTCGCCAGACAAAGAACCTACGCATGCAACTATTGTAATTATTATTATTGAAACAAGCGGGTCTCTAACAAGTAACATAGTAATTATAAACGTAATAAGTGTCATATAAGATTGAACACCCATGCCTGTTTGAGCTTGTATTCTTGTATAAATATATATTACAACAAGGCCAATTAAAAGTGATATTGCAAAGAAAATAACGTTTGTTTTATAAAAAAGCGCTAACATAATTGCTAATACAACAAAAGCAATACTACCTAGTATTATCGCCGATTTTACAGGCAATGCGTTGTCTTTTTTCTTTTGCTCGTCTTGTTTAGTTATGTTAAATTTAATTTTACGTGAATTAAAAGCAATTAACGCAAATGTGCCTGCAACGGCAATGCCAAGAAAGAACGACAAGTTAAAATCTGTTAGGCTACTTGCACCTTCAATATTTGGGTTTTGAATTAAACCCATTTGAGTTGCAATTGGCGCAATAATTACGTTAGCCACCAATGTACCTATTAGCAAAAATTTACCAACAGAAAGCCCCATAAAGTACCCTAATGCTATTGAAAGCGGTACAAAACCAATTATTATATTTATTCCTATTCCTAAGTTAGAAGTAATATGAAAAGCACTTGGTATTATGCCTGCTAAATCTTGTAAAAGTGTAAATAATATGCCTGATACTATACCTGCAATAAGGGCTATTGTTTCTTTTTTTGTTGTTTTGTCACAACGTTCCACAACTTTAGAAACATATTGTGCAATTGGAAACGGCAATGTGGAATCATTAACATAGTGTGCCCTGAGAATTGTATTCATTGCAATGCCTATTACGCCTGCCAATAAAATTATAACTACTAAAAACACCGGGTTTACTGTTTCTCCGCGTTGTATGCTAGATATAAAAAATGCAGATAACGGAAAAGATAACATAGCAACCGCAGATGCAATTGTTTGAACTAGATTTACCTCGTATTTATTTGTTTTGCCACCGAAAATAGGTAATATTGCTATTGCAATAAGTGCCGCAAGTGACGATATATCAACTGTAAACCCCATTCTCATAGTCATGTAATACATTAGTACCATTAAAAGCAGCCCTAGTATTACCCCAAAAATAATAGACCGCGCCCTAAAACCGCTGTTACTGCTAAATTTCGTTGTCTCATTCATAATACATTCTCCTTAAATTTCATATTTGCTGTTTGCAAAATTGCACAAAATTAAATTTAGTTTAATTTACCCAAATAATGCCCGTAATTAATGCTACAAGGAACATCTAAATATATTTGTGTGTTTTCTATTTTATAAGAAATTTGGTTACCGTAATGAGTTGCAAACCCGCCACAAGTACCTTTTATATTTCCAATATTATATTTTTTTAAAGTTGATGCAAATAAAGCACATGTGGAAATGCTTGCGTTATTCATTAATACTGTAGTTTTTAAATGGGCTAAATCTCCTTTTGGCTTTACTTTTTTAAATTCTATTTTAACAAAGTTACCTATATCAGTTTTAAATATTTTGCCA
>CAYJDK010000218.1:2235-3187 GCA_964368905.1 uncultured Bacteroides sp. | reverse complement strand
ATTCTTTATAATTTGCACAGTACAAAATTAATAAACTGTTTTTTTCCAGCAAAACATGCCCACTATTCCTAAAATTGAGCCATTTGTTAATAATAACACTAATAAAAAATGGCACTAATTTTTAAGCAATTCAAAAATTAGTGCCGTTTTTTATTTTATTAATTCCTACCCTTTAACCGCACCTAATGTTAAACCTTGTATAACATATTTTTGAAGCGTTAAAAATATAATTATTGAAGGTATAATCATTATTACAATTGCTGCAAAAAGGCCACCCCAGTTAGATGTATACATCATCGAATCTTTTAAAGCATACATTCCCAAAGATAGTGTTCTCAAAGTTTGTTTATTTGCAAAAACAAGTGCAAGCATGTATTCATTCCACATTGCAACAAAATTAAAAACAGAAATACATATTATTCCCGGTTGAACCATAGGAATCATTATTGTTGCAAACAGTCTAAATTCTCCGCATCCGTCTATAATTGCCGCTTCTTCTATTTCTTTTGGTATAGTTTTGAAAAAGCCCGTTAAAATAAACAAACTAAACGGAAACCACATTGTGCTGTATACTAAAATAAGCCCAATTCTTGTGTTAATTAAATCTATATTCATAAGCTGAGCATAAAGCGGTATTAAAAGCAGTTGCAAAGGCACGCTCATGCTAAAAATAAGCAAGCTTAACAAATGTTTTCTTCCTTTAAATTCATACCTAGTAAGTGCAAATGAAGTAGTGGTAGACAGTATTGTACATAGCAAAATTGAGCTAAAAACAATAATCACACTGTTCATAAAGTAGTCTGACATTTTCATGGTTCCCCATGCGCTTATATAGTTATCCCATATAATATTTTCCGGCAACGCCCATGGGTCTTGATATATTGCAAGATTGGTTTTAAAAGAGCTGTATAAAACCCAAAAAAGTATACCTAGTATAATTAAAGTCCAAATT
>CAYJDK010000218.1:0-2225 GCA_964368905.1 uncultured Bacteroides sp. | reverse complement strand
ATAACGTATGCTACAATAGGCACACTGTTTCGTTTTTGTAATTTATTCATAACTTATCTCCTTTAATTGCATTAATATTGCAAGTCATCTTTTTCAAATATAAAACGAAATGTGCCAACAAGTACAACAACAAGTAAAAACATAACAACGGCTATTGCCGAGCCATATCCAAGTTTAAATATAGGAACAGCCACACCAAAAGCTTGTGTAAACATATACGTTCCAAGCGTTTGTGTGCTCATATTCATTCCTCTGAACATTGCCCATATCATTTCAAAATATTTAATGGAATTAATTATCCACATAGTTATTGCAATTACAATAACATCACGCAAAAGCGGCAGTGTAACTCTAAAATAAATCATTAAACTGCTCGCACCGTCAATTGCGGCTGCCTCTGCATACGTTTCCGGTATTTTGTCTACACCTGAAAGCATTAATATAAGGTAAAAGCCTACAGACGTAAAACTTGTTACAACTATTATACAAAGCATTGCACTTACTCTGCTTCCAAGCCATGGAATTATTAAGTTTTCAAGCCCTATCATTTGTAGCACCATATCCATTAAGCCAAAACCAGGGCTAAAAACAAAAACCCATAAAACAGCAAGTGCCGCTTGTGAAATCATGTTAGGAAAATAAAAGAAATTAGAAAATGCTTTTCTGCCTTTAAATCCTTTTTGTGTTAACAGAAAAGTAAAATTCATTACAAACAAAAACACAAGCACCCCACCCACAACCAGGAACGCCATTGTATTGCCTATTGCTGTAATAAAAATGTTGTCGCTAAACATTGCAATAAAATTGCCAAGCCCAACAAATTCTTTGTTTTCCGAAAATCCGTTCCATTCAGTTAAACTGTAATAAAAAGCTTGAATTGCGGGTATAAGAAAGAAATAGACGTACATTAAAAGTCCGGGTGTTAAAAATGTTGCTATTATCCAAGGTTTTACTTTTCTATTCATAATTCAAATCACTGCCTTTTTATTTATCTAGCTGTGACGAAATATTAATAATTTCGTCACAGCTTTCATTATTAATTATGCGTAAAAGTTTGCTGTCTCTTCGTCAAGTTGCTCAATAAATTCTTCTGCTGTAACTTCACCTGTTATCAATTTTGTAGATAATGGGCCAAGAATACTGTTGAACCAATCGCCATAAAGAGCTAAGCCACCATAAGTTGTAGCTGTATCTGTGCTCTCTGCAACTATTGTTTCAATGCTATCAAGTTCTGCAACTGCAGGGCCACCTATAAGTGGAGATGGATTTTTAAGTTCTGTTTTGCTTTGTTGTACGCCCATTGATGAAAATACTTTTAAGAAGTTAATAGCATTATCAACATTTTTTGCATCTTTTGTTATTGCAAAGCAGTTGCCCCAAATCTCTTCAAAATTAGTTGAAACTGAATTTGGAAGTTCCGGTAATGCAAACATTTTCATTTCCATTTCAGGTGGTGTTTGGCTTGCCATTTCTGTTGGTATCCATGCACCGCAGTAAAGCATGCCTGCATTTCCTTGTGTAAGTAGTGCTTGTGCTGCAGGGAAAACAGATCCTTCAAATCCTTCTTGGAAATAACCATTTTCAGCAAATGTTGCAACATACTCTGCAGCTGCTAAGAAACCGGGGTCACTTGCAAATGTAACTTCGCCTTGTGCCGCTGCGTGGAGAGTGTCATATTCTACAAGACGCTCTGCAAAACCAATATACCACCACTCGTTGTAAACATCTGTTGTTCCGTCAAGTGTAAACGGTGCTATACCGTTAGCTTTTAATGTTTCACAAGCTTCCATAAGCTCGTCCCAAGTCTCCGGTACTTTAATGTCGTATTCATCAAACATTACTTGGTCATAAAAAATACCGTGTGTGTACATGCCTTCAGGTACAAGATAATTTGAACCCTCAACTTCAAGTGTTGACATAAGTTGTGGAATAAATGTATCTCCCCAATTCATATCTTGGTCAAGTGCAGGTGTTGCAAATGCATCGTCAAGGCTTAAAAACTGCCCTTCAAGTGCCAAAGGTATCATTGTTCCCGACATTTGTGAAACTATATCGGGGAAATCATCTGCCTCTGTGTCGTTAAGTTTAGTTTGGAATTGTGTTAGTATTTCTCTTCCCGCAAAAACAAGCTCTACTTCAACATCAGGATACATTTCGTTATACGCTTCTACAACCGATTGTTGCCACATACCGATGGGCTCACCCTCATTCATGTAAGACCAAAT
>CAYJDK010000217.1:0-3203 GCA_964368905.1 uncultured Bacteroides sp. | reverse complement strand
TCTTGTATGCCATTCATTTTACTTTCTTTATTAGCATTACCAGTTGCACACTTGTTTGGCTTTCTTAACGGATATACATTTTTGTTATTTTTAATTAACGCAGGTGGTTCTTGTGTTGATTTTTTAAATATTGCTTTAATTGCATTTCAAGTGAAGAAAAATAGGAAAATTATAAATAATGGATTTGAAACATATTATAGCCCTGAATGAAATTATCATTCAGCACAGCGCAGTAGCACTTTACTTATTCAATATTAACTTTAATAACTAGTTGGAGTATTATGCAAAAAACAATAAATAACATACAATATAGGCCAATGCAAAAGGCGGATATACAAAAAGTTGTTGAACTTGAAAGCACAGTAAGCGATGGGCAAAGCCAAAGTGCAATTACAAATGCGCTAAACAATAGCTCAAACATGTGCTTTGTTGCAACACAAAAACATGTGCTTTGCGGTTTTTGCTCGTACACATTAGTGCAAGACACAGCTAACCTAGACTCGTTAACAGTGCACACAGCATACCGTAGGCAAAAAATAGGCATGCAAATTTTACAGTACAGCATGCAGCAGTTACAAGAAAAAGGCGTGAATGTTTTTTGGTTAGAGGTTCGCAGTAAAAACGAAAGCGCCATAAATTTATATAAATTATTAAATTTTAAGCAAAATGGGTTGCGTAAAAATTTTTACAAAAACCCAAGTGATGATGCCGTATTAATGGAATATGTAAAACAAAAATAGGCAATAGCTTTTTTAGTTAATGCATGCTGAACAAGTTAAAAGGAACTTTGTAATAAATGCATAGCATTTGCACTGAAAAATAAGTTATTTACAACACTTTACTTATAAAAACTGTGGTTAATAAAAAAGTGCAATAACATTTTATTAATTTGTTGTTTTATGTGGGTTTTGCATTAAAAAATTAGCACAAAAAATGATGTTGGAATGAGGGAAAACATTGGTTATACTGGCAATTGAAACTAGCTGTGACGATACGTGTGCGGCAATTGTAAAAGACGGCAGGGAATTACTGTCCGGCACTATAAAGTCTAGTGCAGAAGAACAAAATAAATTTGGCGGTGTTGTGCCGGAAATTGCAAGCAGACGCCATATTGAGTATATATCTTTAGTAACACAAAATGCATTAAAAAGCGCAGGGCTAACTTTAAATGGCGTAGACGCAATTGCCGTTACATTTGCACCGGGGTTAATAGGAGCATTATTGGTTGGCGTTAATTTTGCAAAAGGCCTTGCGTATGCCGCACAAAAGCCACTTATACCCGTACATCATTTAAGGGGGCATATTGCCTCGCTTTACTTAACGCATAAAGCATTAAAACCGCCTTTTTTATGCCTTGTGGCAAGTGGCGGACACAGCCATATTGTTATGGTAGAAGCCTACACAAAATTTAACGTAATGGGCCGCACATTAGACGATGCAGCAGGCGAGGCATTTGATAAGGTAGCTCGAGTTTTAAAGCTTGGGTATCCGGGTGGGCCGCAAGTAAGCAAAGCCGCAAAAACAGGCAACCCAAAAGCGTATGAGCTGCCTGTTCCAAATGCAAACGGGCCATATAATGTTAGTTTTTCAGGCTTAAAAACGGCTGTAATAAACACCGTTAATAAGTGCAACATGAAAGGCGAAAAAGTAAATATAAACGACATGTGCGCTAGTTTTGAGCATAGAATTGCAGGTATTTTAGCGCAAAAACTTTTACTTTGCGCAAAAGATAATAATGTAAATACTATTTGTTTGGCAGGCGGAGTTGCCGCAAACACAACATTGCGCTCTATGCTTGAAAGTGGCATAGAAAACACAAACCAAAAGCTGTTTTTGCCACAACTATCGCTTTGTACAGACAACGCCGCAATGATAGCCGCACAAGCGTATTTTGAATATAAGCAAGGCAACATTGCCAAAATGGACTTAAATGGGCTGCCAACTCTTGAAATAGATTACATGTAAAGAATTTTTTAATCAAAAAGTTCGGTAGAGAGGTATCGCTCTCCCGTATCCGGTAAAACAGTTACAATTACTTTGCCTGCGTTTTCTTCGCGCTGTGCAAGGCAACTTGCGGCATATACTGCCGCGCCGGAAGATATCCCAACAAGTAAACCTTCTTTTTGTGCCATGTAGCGTGCGTACTGCATTGCCTGTTCGTCACTGGCGCACACAACTTCGTTGTAAATGTTTTGGTCTAAAATAGACGGTATAAAATTTGCGCCTATGCCCTGTATTTTGTGTGGGCCGGCAGGTTTACCGCTTAATAACGCCGAGCTTAACGGCTCTACCGCTGCAATATAAATATTACTGTTTTTTTCTTTTAAAAACTTTGATGTACCTGTAAGTGTGCCACCTGTGCCAACACACGCCACAAATATATCAACATTGCCGTTTGTATCTTGCCATATTTCCGGGCCTGTGTGTTCGTAGTGTGCTTTTGGGTTGTTTTCGTTATCAAATTGTGACGGTATAAAACTGTTTTTTGTGCTTTGCAAAAGCTCTTTTGCTTTATTAATTGCGCCACTCATTCCCTCGCTACCGGCAGTTAACACAACGTTTGCACCATATGCTTTTAGCAATTTTTGGCGCTCAATACTCATGGTTTCAGGCATTGTTAAAATTAGTTTTAACCCGCGTTCGGCACATATAGCCGCAAGCCCTATGCCGGTGTTTCCGCTTGTTGGCTCAATTATAGTTGTGTTTTTGTTAATTTCGCCGTTTTTTATTGCCTTTTCAAGCATGTGTTTTGCAACACGGTCTTTTACACTGCCACCGGGGTTTGCTTTTTCAAGTTTAGCCAAAATAGTTGCTTTGGAATTTGTGATATTCTCTATTCTCTTTAACCGTACAAGTGGTGTGTTGCCTATTAAAGATGTAAAACCATCGTATATTTTCATAAATTTCTCCGTTCTGCCTTTTGGCGCTTTTTGTTACGTTAAATTTGTGGTTGTTTTGTTAAGGTGCTTGCTGTAAACTTTGCAAAAATAATTATACAATGTTATAATTTAAGGCGTGTTGCAAATTGTAATAGCAGCGTGTTTTAAAAGTTGTGTTTTAGCAAAGCCTTATTTAACAGAAAAAACAACGCTATATAATATTATATCACAGGAGGGTTTGTTTTGAAAGCCAGTATTGTAATACCAAACCTTAACGGAGCTCTTTGGCTTAAAGATTCAATAGAAAGTATTTGGAACCAAACT
>CAYJDK010000216.1:0-3221 GCA_964368905.1 uncultured Bacteroides sp. | reverse complement strand
TCAAACAGGGGTGTTTTACCTACAACTTCTATGGCTAGTTTGTATAAATTTATAGCAGTGTCTAACATTTCGCTTTGCAAGAGCACAGCTTTAATAATTTTATCTTCAGGCGCTTTATATCTTTGCCAACGTCCGTTTTTTAGTCGTTGTAAATTAAATGTCCATGTAATTAAATTTTTAATAATATCTAAAGGAATTGTATCTTTTTCTCTATCAGATATCATGGCCTGCCTGCTGCTTTCAATAAAGTTCCAATCATCGTATAATTTAACTTTTTCTTCCTGTGTAATTTTAATTTCGCCAAGCTCTATTTTTTTAGAATATTCAGCTAAATTTAAATATTTGTTATTTAATTTTAAAATAGTATTATAAAAAGATTTACAATTTTCAACCATGCCTTTTGTACTACAATAAGTGTTAAAATATTTTTGGCAAATTATTTTAACACTTATTAAATTTGCATAATTATAGCTCTCGTTTGTTTTTAAATGTTGCAATAGTTCAAAATCATTTTTTGGGGTAGTATTTATAGCGTTTTGGCCATTTGTACATGTATTAT
The DNA here is from genome assembly GCA_964368905.1 of uncultured Bacteroides sp. Classification (GTDB taxonomy): domain Bacteria; phylum Bacillota; class Clostridia; order Oscillospirales; family Ruminococcaceae; genus Ruthenibacterium. The sequence continues at coordinate 2,662 of CAYJDK010000216.1, read as the reverse complement.
TACCCCAAAGTTCAATTTGCATGTTAAAGGGGCGCATAAGCTTGTCGTAAAAAACAAGGGCTTGCCCTGCGCTAAAAGTTGCCATTTGTTCTAATTGTAAAGCGCTTGCGGCCATTGTGCTTCCAAGCAGTGCCCTATCATCTGATGATGTTATTTTATGCCCAATTTTTAAACCTGTATTTTTTAAAACTTCTTGAGCCATTACAGTAGGCAATTGGTCTGCTATAACAATACCTTCTTTTAGGGCGCGTACTTCTGCTAGCATTTTAACAATAAATGACGTGGCAGATCTTTTAGGGTCTGCTTCAACTCCGGGCAACTCATTTGCATCGGGGCCAATTAGGTTGTGAGCTTCTTCAATAAAAATTACATGGCGCACTTTTTTTTCTGTGTTTGGGTTTACTTTTAGTGTTTCTCTTATTAAAGAGCAAAGCATTAATGTTAAAAAATTTGCAGCACCTGTGCCCATAGATTCAAGCTCAATAATAGCGGGAACTTGCAGCCACTTTTCAGGTGGAAAAGTAGAAAACGGCACATCAAAAATATCGCCCATTTCTCTGCGTAATAAACTGCCTATCCTAACTTTTAGGGCAGACTCAAGGTTGCCTCTAATTTCTTCACTGTATTGTGTAATTTTAAGCTCTTGTTCAAGGCGCGAGTATAACATAGACATTGTAGGCAAAGCGCGAGTTTTACCTGTTTTAATGTCCTTTTCGTTACCGGTATAAACATGTTCAGGCAGCCAGCCCAGTTCTCTGTAAACAGCTTCAATGGCAGTGTCAAGCAAATAAGGCATTGGTGCTTCCAGTGGGAAAGAGCCTTCAAATACAGAACAAAGCCTTCTAATATGTTCGGCAACAAGTATGCCTTTTGGCATTTCAAAAGGGTTAATGTGCAAAGGAAAACTCATGTCTGCATTTGGAGAAAACAAAAACAAATCTTTCATGCCGGAATCGTTTAAAAGCGCGCGATATTCTTGTTTTGCGGGCTCTAGCACTAAAAAAGGCACGTTGTGATTTTTCCACAAATTAGATGTTATATGGTGCATTGTATTAGTTTTGCCGGAACCGGGTACGCCTGAAAAAAAAGCATGCTTTGTAAATAACTCCAGCGGAAAATAAACGTCGTATCCATTAGAATCTTTTCCCAACAATAAAGCGCCATCTTCTGAAACCATATCAGGAGAAGACTCTTTAGATATTTGCAATGATTCGCCGTCATAAAGGGCAGGGAACCTAAAAAATGGCGCAAGTTCTTCTAAAGAAAACAATGTTGGCAAATAACTTAAATTTATTTCGGTTGTATTGGCAAATTGTAATTCCCGGTTTACTTTGGCGTAAAACCATTCTTTCCCGCATGTTTTCAAGCGGCTCAAAACTGCCACTAAGGAAACTTGTTGCGTTAAATAAAGAAGAAAAGGTGGTAATGTTATATTTACCTTTTATTAAACTTTCAGAACCTGTAGCGTCTAAAATAGAGGTGCAATCTTCTTTAGAATTTGCAAAAACCATAATATTTGTAATAAAATGAGGCGAAAAATCAAATTTTTCAATTAATTCTTCATAATTTTGCAAAACATCTTTGCCAACGTAATCTTTACGCGCATTAAAAGATTGCTCTTCTTGGCGCTTTCTTAAAACACCCATTGGTTTACTCAAAGCATCTCTTAACGATGCACTTTTTTCAACAGGGTAAATATCTATGCGGTAAAGTGCTGTACGGTCAAGTGCTTCCATCATTTTGCACATGTTATACAATCTACCGCTTTCATTCATTTCCCAATCACGTATCATGTAATATTTTTCCCCGTCACTCATTTTAGATGACAAATAAGTTTCGGTTTTTGTTAAAAAACTGCAAGTACTAAAATTTAGACCATCTTTATTTATATAGGCATTATTAAAAATAGACTCACAGCTTTCAAATTTATAAAAATCTGAAAGAGGAGACGCACTTATAATTGCTCCTATGTTTTGTGTGCTTTCTTCGCTTCCTTTTACTAAAAAATAAATTTGTAATTTATGGCCGTTATTATTAATAATGCTTTCGTTAGCACTCACGTATAAATAAAATAAATGGAAAGACACATTAGACACAATACCTTTTCTGTTTAATTGGCGCAAAAAAGCAATGTGTTTTTCAAGCACAGCACTTACACCTGCATTATCTAAAGAGGCATACTTATTTAAAGTTAAGTCCGGCAATTGGTTTATTTTATACCATAATTCTTTCATAACGTGTTACCTTTTCAATTGTTTTATAATTAAGCAATAAACAATATTAAATTTAAAACTAAACATATGTACATTAAACTAAATTATATCATAAATTAATTTACATTTTCAATAAATTTTATATAGTAATATCAGTATTTTTGCAAAGAAACAAGAAAATAATATAAATGTTGACGATATTTTACTATATATGTTAATATATTTGTATTATTAACCTGAAAGTTTTAATAATTGTTACAATAAAATGCTTGATAAATTTATTACTTTAATGGCATAAAGTTGTTATTACATTTTATATTTAAAGACAAGGGGAACTACAATGGACAGATGTCTAGCTAAACCATATGAAAAAGATGAGCCATTTATTTTTATAAGCTACGCACATAAAGACAGTGCTACTGTTTACCCAATTATTGAAAAGCTTATTA
>CAYJDK010000215.1:273-3228 GCA_964368905.1 uncultured Bacteroides sp. | reverse complement strand
CTCTCCGTTCAGCCGCTATACATTTTAACAAAACAATTTATTTGCGGCAATTTTATTTTTATTTTAAAGTATTTACTTTTTATAATTTTAAACGCATTTTAAAAACCAATTCAAGTCAATAATTACTATTCAATAAATAATTTTTGCAAATAATCATCGCTTACGCTAACAGGTACACTTTCAATTAATTTTTCAATAGCTCTTTTTGCAACAATTTTATATCTTGCTTTTTTATCTTTTATTCTATATTCTATCGGCGGCAACAGTCCCATATTTGCACCCATTGGTTGAAAATTAACATTGTCGCTTATTATGTAATTTAAAAGTGCACCGCACATAGTTAAGCTTGAATAATTTGTAATATCTTCACCGCTTAATCTTGCGTGTACAGCGCGTGCCGCCAACAAGCCGCTTGCCGCACTTTCCATATACCCTTCAAAACCTGTTATTTGCCCTGCAAAATAAACATTTGGGTATTGCTTTAAATTTAGCTGTTTTGTAAGTAATTGAGGGCTGTTTATAAACGTATTTCTATGCATAACACCATAACGGACAAATTGTGCATTTTCAAGACCCGGTATCATGCTAAAAACTCTTTTTTGCTCTTTAAACTTTAAATTTGTTTGAAATCCAACTATGTTGTAAAGTGTTCCCTGCTCGTTTTCTGCTCTTAACTGCACGTTTGCCCACGGCCTATGCCCTGTTGCAGGGTCAACAAGACCTACCGGCCTCATTGGGCCGTATCTTATTGTGTCTTGCCCTCTTTTTGCCATTACTTCTATAGGCATACAACCCTCATATACACTTACATTTTCACTTTCTGGGTTTTTATCAAATTCATGTAACGGTGCAGGTTGCGCACTAATAAGTTCATTATAAAATTCTTCGTATTGCTGTTTATTAAACGGACAATTCAAATAATCGGCAGTGCCTTTATTGTATCTGCTTGCGGCAAAAACTTTACTCATATCAAGGCTCTGTGCTTCAACAATAGGTGCGGCCGCATCGTAAAAAAACATTTTTTCTTGCCCTGTTATACGCAAAATTTCTTGCGCAAGTAACCCTTGTGTTAATGGGCCTGTTGCAATTATTGTAATTGTGTCTTCGTCATTTTCGTTTATTAGTGTTGCCTCATTGTTTACAATATCTATGTTTTTATTTTGTTTCAAAAGTAATGTAACTTCAGCGGCAAAGTTATGCCTGTCTACAGCCAGCGCACCGCCTGCCGCAACGCGATGTTTTTTAGCTACATCTAATAAGTGAGAACCTAAAAGGCGCATTTCTTCTTTCAGCAGCCCTCCTGCAGACTCAATCCTGTCTGATTTTAATGAGTTTGAACAAACAAGCTCGGCAAAATTTTCGTCTTTATGGGCCAAAGAAAACTTATGCGGTTTTTGCTCATAAACTTGCACCTTGTATCCTTTGTTTGCAAGGTATAGCGCACACTCACAGCCTGCAAGCCCTGCGCCAAGAATTTTAATTTTCAGAATAAATTACTCCTTATTGTCGTCTTTTTCCTCTTTTACATCGTTTAATGCTTTTGAAAAATCGCAACCATCGTTTTCACACAGTAATATGCCGTTTTTTCCACCCTTTTTAAACAGTGTGTTTTGGCATTTAGGGCAAACTTCTTCAACAGGCTCGTTCCATGTCATAAAATCACACGTTGGGTTTTTCTCACAGCCGTAATAAATTCTTCCTCGTTTAGAATTACGCACAAGTATACGGCTTTTGCATTTAGGGCAACACCCGGGAGTTGATTTTACAAGTGGCTTTGTATTTTTGCAATCCGGAAAACCCGGGCAAGCCAAAAATTTACCATATCTACCACTTTTAATAACCATGTTAAGCCCGCAAACTTCACAAATCTCGTCTGAAACTTCGTTAGGAACTTTAACTTTTTGGTCTTTCATATTTTCTTCGGCTTTTTTTAATGTCTTATCAAAGTCTTTATAAAACTCATCTATAACAATTTCCCAGCCTGTTTTTCCTGTCTCAACTTTATCAAGGTTTTTTTCCATTTGTGCTGAAAATTTAACATCTACAACGTTCGGAAACTGGGCAAGCATTAAATCGTTAATTGTTCTTCCTAAAATAGTAGGCGATAATTTTTTCTTATCTCTTTCAACATAATCCCTGTCAATAATTGTTGTTATTATAGGTGCATAAGTTGACGGGCGCCCAATTCCGTTTTCCTCAAGAGCTTTTATTAATGTAGCCTCTGTATACCTTGGTGGTGGTTGTGTAAATTTTTGTAAAGAAGTAAGTTCTTTTAATTTTAGTATGTCTCCTTCATTTAAAGGCGGCAAGGATGTTTCTTTTTTCTCTTTTTCGTCTGAGCGCTCTTCATACAAAACAGTAAAACCATCAAATGTTACAACGTAGCCGGAAGCGCGGAATATATAACTTGCCGCACTAATATCTGCCGAAACAGTATGTGCTATTAATAAAATTTTTGGCAGCATCAACAGCTTCTTGCGCTATTCTTAAACTGTCTGTACGCATATAAGTTATAAGGCCTGTTGTTCCTTGGCCTTTTATGTCTACGCCTTCATATAATTGCTGCGCTGCACGCATTGTACGTGTTGCCGTAAAACCAAGCCTTCGGCTTGCCTCTTGTTGCAATGTACTTGTAAAAAAAGGCGGCGCCGGTTGTTTTTTTCTTTTTGAATTAGTAACTTTTTCTATTTTATATACTGCACCGTCTAAATCGTTTACTATTTTATTTGCTTGCTCTTCGTTTTTTACTTCAATCTTTTCGCCATTTTGCATTGCAAACAAATGCGCCTCAAATTTTTTGCTGGTTGCAGGCGGGCTCAACAGTGCGTCTATATTCCAGTATTCGTCAGGAATAAAAGCTTCTATTTCTTTTTCTCTGTCTACAATTAAACGCACTGCAACACTTTTCTCACGCCCCGCAGAAAGCCCCCTGCGCACTTTACGCCACATAAAAGG
>CAYJDK010000215.1:0-263 GCA_964368905.1 uncultured Bacteroides sp. | reverse complement strand
ATCTAGTATGCGCCTTGCTTGCTGTGCATTAAACAAGTCCATGTCAATTGTTCTTGGGGCGCTCATTCCTTGTGTTATGCCTTTTTTTGTTATTTCTCCAAAAGTAACACGGTTAGGTTTATCTGTGTCTAAATTTAACAAATGTGCAAGATGCCAACTTATTGCTTCGCCCTCTCTGTCAGGGTCAGTTGCAAGAAAGATTTCTTCACTTTCTTTTGCAAGACCTTTTAGCTCTTTTATAATTTTTTCTTTGCCTTTAATGT
>CAYJDK010000214.1:0-3263 GCA_964368905.1 uncultured Bacteroides sp. | reverse complement strand
GGTATATTAAGCTCCAAATTCCTGCCGGCAAAGCTACACCGGCACCACCTGTTGGCCCTGCTCTTGGTCAACACGGTGTTAACATTGTTTCTTTTACAAAAGAATTTAATGAGCGCACTCAAAAGGACATTGGATACCTTATACCTGTTGTTATAACAGTGTATGCCGATCGTTCGTTCAGCTTTATCACAAAAACCCCTCCCGCAGCAGTGCTTATTAAAAAAGCGCTTAATATCGAGAGTGGTTCAGGCGTTCCCAACAAAACAAAAGTTGCTAGTATTACCCGTGCGCAATTAGAGGAGATCGCCAAAACAAAAATGCCAGACTTAAATGCTGCCGATTTAGACAGCGCAGTTAGCATGATTTCAGGCACATGCCGTAGCATGGGCGTGACAGTTGAAGGCTGATTTTTCTTAAAACACCCGCCATTAGTGGGAGGAAAAATTCCGATTTTACCACAGGAGGAAAGTAATGAAACAGGGTAAAAATTATATCGACAGTAAAAAGCTTGTCGACAGAACAAAATTATACGATAGTGCAGAGGCTTTAGAGCTTTGCTGCCAAACGGCTAAAGCAAAATTTGACGAAACAGTTGAATTACACGTGCGTTTAGGTGTGGATAGCCGCCATGCTGACCAACAAGTTCGCGGTGCGGTTGTATTGCCACACGGAACAGGTAAAGACGTTAGAGTTATTGCAATTGCTAAGGGCGATGCTGCTAAAGCTGCCGAAGAAGCAGGCGCAATGATGGTTGGCGATGCTGACTTAGTTGCAAAAATACAAAACGAAGGTTTTGTAGATTTTGATGTTCTTGTTACAACACCTGACATGATGGGACTTGTTGGACGTTTAGGTAAAGTATTGGGCCCACGTGGCCTTATGCCAAACCCAAAAGCCGGCACAGTTACACCTGATGTTGGCCGTGCTGTTACAGAAGCAAAAGCAGGTAAAATTGAATATCGTTTAGACAAAGCAAACATTATTCACGTACCTGTTGGCAAAGCATCTTTTGGTGCACAAAAGCTTGATGAAAACGTAACAGTTGTTATGGAAGCTATTATTAAAGCAAAACCAAGCGCAGCAAAAGGTCAATATGTTAAGAGTGTAACCGTGGCATCTACAATGGGCCCCGGCATTAAACTTAACAGCGGCAAGTTTGGCAACAACTAATTATTGGTTTTGCAAAACTTGACAAAGCAAAAAACATATGGTATTATAATATAGCTGTTTTAAAGACAGTAGGAGCTTATGCATAAAGGGTTTAACCCACCTACCGAGAAACGCGTTTAATACATTTTATCTATTTGATATTATGCTTTTTATGCCTCTTTCTCTGTAAATGGGAAAGAGGTTTTTTATGTTTAACAAAAATAATACGTTTAATGAAACGAGGTGAAAATATTGCCAAGTGAGAAAGTTTTAAGCCAAAAACAAGCATACGTTGCGGAGTTACGTGATAGGATACAAGGTTCTGTTGCAGGTGTACTTGTAGATTATAAAGGTATTACAGTTGAAAAAGATACAAAGTTGCGTGCAGAAATGCGTGAGGCCGGTATTGAATATTCTGTTATTAAAAACACAATGTTGCGTTTTGCTGTTGAAGGCACAGAGCTTGATGGTTTAAAAGAGCAAATGAAAGGTTCTTCTGCTATTGCTATTTCTAACGACGACCCAATTGCAGCTGCAAGAATTTTAAACAAATTTGCTAAAGAATCAAAAGGCGCTTTTACAATTAAATCCGGTTATATGGAAGGCAAAGTTATGAAAGCAGAGGAAGTTGTTGCTATTGCAGACTTGCCAAGCCGTGAAGGATTGCTTTCTATGCTATTATCTGCATTGCAAGGAAACTTGCGTGGGCTTGCTGTTGGAATTAAAGCCGTTGCAGACCAAAAAGAGGCTAATGGAGCCGCTTAAGTTTTACATGTGCTACTTATGTAATAAAAGGGCAGTGTAAATATTATTTTATTAAAAAAAGTGTTATTAAACACAAATTAAAAATTTAAATTAACGGAGGATTACTACTATGGCTGATATTAAAGCTATGATTGAAGAAGTTAAATCTATGACAGTTCTTGAATTAAACGAACTTGTTAAAGCAATAGAAGAAGAATTTGGTGTTAGCGCAGCAGCACCTGTAATGGTTGCAGGCGCAGGCGCAGGTGCAGGCGGCGGAGCAGAAGAAAAAACAGAATTTGATGTTGTTCTTGCTGACGTTGGTGCAAACAAAATGGCTGTTATTAAAGCAGTTAAAGAAGCAACAGGCCTTGGCCTTAAAGAGGCAAAAGAACTTGTTGACAACGCACCTAAAACACTTAAAGAAGCAGCTTCTAAAGCAGATGCTGAAGACATTAAAAAGAAAATTGAAGAAGCAGGCGCTAAAATCGAGCTTAAATAATTTTTTGCATAATAAAAACGGTAACTTTGTAAAAGTTACCGTTTTTTGTTTTTATATTTATAACCCACCCTGCCGTCTGCAACCATTTAGAACCTACCCGAAAGGTAGGGGGGTGCCCTGCCGGAATTTCACGCTCCCTTCTTCCGCTTGCGGCCTAAACCGGGCGGGAGGTCTGCAATCCCTTCCTTGGACGTACGGGCTCCCATTATATAATTAGTAGGATTAAACGTGGTCGCAACAAATCGAACAGGGCAGGATAAAATCGTTAGTCATTATAAATCACTAGTGTCTATATCGTAACTATCTGCAAGCCTGTTTGCAAATACATCGCTAATGGCATATAGTTCTTCATCGTCTTCAACAGTGTCGTAATGCTCAAATTCTCCTTCTTCGCTAACGCGCATAATTAACAAATCAACATCACTTTCTAGCATTTCTTGTTCGTCTTCAATGTGTGGCACAAGGGCAATATACCTTACTTCGCCCAAATTTGCCTCATCTATTATTTCAAACCAACTCTCATTTCCCTCGTCGTCTACAAGAGAAATCAAATCGGCTTCATATTCTTCAAATTGTGAAAAATCTACGTTTTCATTTGTATCATTAATCATTAATTTATATACCTACTTTCTAAATAAATGCTACTTTACAATAACCATTTTATACAAAAAAAGTAATATAGTCAAGTGTAAAAATAACCTATATTTTAGCATAAAAACTAACAAAAACATTAACAATATTTTTTATTAAAATATATAATGTATTATCATCTTTATTTTTATATTGTGTGTTTATTCTTTAAAAAAAATATGGTATAATTATATAATAACAAATTATAAGTTTATTATGCATGAATTAAAAACAAAAA
>CAYJDK010000213.1:0-3270 GCA_964368905.1 uncultured Bacteroides sp. | reverse complement strand
TGCCACAAGAAATGTGCAAGAAATTGATAAAGAAGAACTTATTAAATTAATGGTTGGCCGCACATTAAAAGAAACGTATCCAGATCGCAATTATGTAAGCGATGAAGTTGTACTTAGCGCAAAAGGCCTTTGTGGAAACGGAGTTAAAGATATTAGCTTTAATTTGCATAAGGGTGAAATATTAGGGTTTGGGGGCCTTGTTGGTGCAGGCAGAACAGAGCTTGCCGCGTTATTATTTGGCAGTGCAAAAATAACAAACGGAGAGCTTACAGTTAAGAATAAAACATTAACCCCAAAAGACCCAAGTGATTCCATTGACTCGGGTATTGCACTTATACCGGAGGACAGAAAAAACCTTGGCCTTATACTTAATATGACAGTTAAAGAAAATATTACACTGCCTGTTTTAAAAAGTTTAAGCAGTAATTCTTTTTTAAGCAACAAGCTTGAAAAGCAAAGTGCACAAAGAAATATAGAAGCTTTAAAAATTAAAACCCCGACAATGGACCAAAAAGCTAAAAATTTAAGCGGCGGTAACCAACAAAAAATAGTTATAGGTAAATGGCTTGATGCACAGCCCGATGTTTTAATTTTAGACGAGCCTACTCGCGGTATTGATGTTGGAGCAAAGCAAGAGATTTATAAAATTATGACTGAGATGGTTAAAAACGGCAAATCCATTATTATGATATCTTCTGATATGGAAGAATTATTGGGAATGTCAGACCGTTTAGTTATATTATGTAGGGGCAGATATTCGGCTACAATAGAAAAATCAGATTTCTCGCAAGAGCTTGTTCTAAAAAAAGCAGCGGAGGTATAAACCAATGAACAAAAATAATATATTAAAAAAAGTTAGCGAACTTGGCGTGTTCTTTGTTTTTATAGGTATGTTTATAATGTTTTCATTCATAGCACCAAACTTTTTTCAATTATCAAACATATTTAACGTAGCACGCCAAATTGCTACACTTGGCATTGTTGCCACAGGTATGAGCATTGTTATGATAGCCGGCGGTATAGATTTATCGGTGGGTTATCAAATTTCTTTAATTAATGTGCTATGCGCATGGTTAATGGTAGAGGCAGGGTTAAACCCGGTACTGGCAGTAATTTGTGTTTTAGCGTTAGGCACATTATTAGGTTTTATTAATGGTTTTATAGTAGTTAAAACAGGCGTTGTGCCACTAATTGTTACATTAGCTGTTTTAAATATGTTGCGCGGTGTAAGTTTTACAATATCAAAAGGCTTACCTATATTTGGGTTTAGCGATGGATTTTCTTTCATTGGGCAAGGAACTCTTTTTGGTGTTCCGTTCTCACTTTTGATAATGTTAACAATATTTATTTTAGCAGGCATTATATTAAAACGCACTTATTTTGGCCGCTATTTTTACGCAATAGGCAGTAACGAAGAAGCAGCACAATTATCAGGCATTAAAGTATCACATTTAAAAATACTTTCTTTTAGCATCTGTGGTTTTTTAACATCTATTGGCGCAGTAATCATGCTATCAAGAACAAATTCAGGCCTTTCAAACAACGGTGTAGGTTTTGAGTTTAACGTTATAACAGCTTGCGTTCTTGGCGGTGTTAGCGCTAACGGCGGTAAAGGCACAATATTTGGTGCTTTTGTTGGTGTTTTAATAGTAGGATTTTTAGATAACGGCCTTTTACTAATGAATGTTAATGAACATTTGCAATGGATGGTAAAAGGTGGACTAATGCTAGTAGCAGTAGTTTATGACAATCTTGTTAGAAAAAGAAACGAGACTGTTAAAAAAATGAAGGCCATCAATGTGGAAAACATTTAATTTATAGGAGGATTTAAAATGAAAAAACTAATTGCATTATTATTATCGCTTTTGTTTATAGCAACTGCTTTTGCAGGCTGCAGCCCGGCAGAAACACCGGCAGAGAGCACAACAGAAGTAACAGAAGGCACAACTGAAGAAGAAGTAGTAGAAGAGGAATCTTCTGAGCCTTTAAAAGTTGGTTTTGCTTTCTACAACCTTGCAAACCCGGTTTGGGCAGACGTAGTTCAAACAGCTGTTGAATACGGCGAAGAAAACAACATGGAAGTTACTTTCGTTGATGCAGGCCAAGACTCACAGCTTCAAATTTCTCAAATGGAAACATTTATTCAAGGCGGCATGGATGCTATTTGTATCTTAGCAGTAGACGGCGAAGCCGTTGAAAATGTTTGCAAACAAGCACTTGACGCAGGTATTTATGTTATTGACTACTCACGTTCATTAGAGAACGCACATTCAAGCCTTACACTTGACCCTGAAGTTAGTGGCCCTGCACTTGTTAAAATGGCAGAACCTTGGATCCGTGAAAAATACGGCGACGAAGAATTTGAATGGGCTCACTTAGACATTCCTACAGTTGAAATTGGCGTACAACAAGGTGAGGCAATTGAGCGCACAATGTTAGAGCTTTTCCCAAATTCAAAATTAGTATTTAATGGTGCTACTTTATCTGTTGATGAAGGCCAAAGCAACACAGAAAATCTAATTCAAGCTAACCCAAATGTACGTGTAATATTAAGCCAAAGCGCAGGCGGCGGTGTTGGCGGTAACGAAGCAATTAAAACAGTTGCTTCTGCCGACGAATATGACGATTGGGGATTATTCTCTATAGATGCTACAGAGCAAGAAGTTCTTAACATCATTAACGGCGATCCACAAAAAGCTTCTATCAGCCTTGGTGGCGGTGCAGAGCATGGCCGTATGATCATAGACATGATTGCTGAGTTAGCATCTGGCGGAGAGCTAGATAAAATTACAGCTCTACCTGCAAGCGAAATAACAGCAGAAAATGCACAAGAATTCTATGATGCTACATATGCAGAATAATTAAGTATAATATAATTTATATTTATACGGTTAATTGCATAATTTGTAATAACACATATTGATGGACTTTTATGTGAGCATAGATAAAAATAAAAACCGATGTGAATTTTCACATCGGTTTTTTTGTATGATAGACTAAATTTAATATTTTGATAATATATAAATTAAACTGTTTCGTCTAAAAATGCATAAACTTTTTTGTAGTAATCTTCTTTATATTTGTGTATAGTTTCGCCGTGTTGTGCATCTTTAGAAATATAAATATCTTTTTTACCAATAAATGTTTCATACATTCTTTTAGAATCTTCAACATTTGTAACTTTATCGGCATCACCGTGAATAAAGAGTATTGGGCATTTAATTTTATTAATATCTTTTATTGCCGAAATATCGTTGTAGTCAAATTTAA
>CAYJDK010000212.1:0-3350 GCA_964368905.1 uncultured Bacteroides sp. | reverse complement strand
ATAAACTGCGATGTATAAACTTAAGCATTTCAGTTTAATTTTATTATAAATAATAATTTAAAGCTAAATCATGGAGGATAAAATATGCTATTTATTCATTACCCAAAATGCACTACTTGCCAAAAGGCAAAGAAATATCTTGATGATAAAGGCGCAATTTACACTGAAAGGCATATTAAAGATGCAAACCCAACTTATAGCGAGCTGAAAGAATGGCATGCTAAAAGCGGTTATGAGCTGAAAAGGTTTTTTAATACAAGTGGGCTTTTATATAAGTGTATGGGTTTAAAAGACAAATTGCCCACCATGAGCGATGATGAGCAATTAAAGCTACTTGAAACAGACGGAATGCTTGTAAAACGCCCACTTGTTATAGGTGATGATTTTGTACTTGTTGGGTTTAAACAGACACAGTGGGAAGAAAAATTGTGAGTTGCACTGAAAACTCAAAAATCAATCAAATTTTAAAATAAGGTTGAGCACTCTCTCTGCGCATATTTCAAGTTCTTCTCTAGATATTGCGCCCTCACTCATAGCTAAGATAACTCTTTCAGGGTAGCCTAAGCCCATTTTGACATCGTTACCAGCCTTAATTTCAAGGTAATGCTCAGAATACGCCCACCAATCTGATACGACAACACCGTCAAAGCCCCATTCGTCACGTAAAATATCACTCAAGAGCTCTTTGCTTTCGGCGCACCTAACGCCGTTAATTAAGTTGTAAGACGACATTATAACCCATGGATTAGCCGTTTTAACTATAATTTCAAAAGGTTTTAAATATATTTCTCTTGCAGCTCTCTCCGACACACGTGAATCAGAATATTTTCGGTTTGTCTCCTTATTGTTAAATGCAAAATGTTTAACACAGGCAGCCATGTTAATACTTTGTATGCCCTTTACCATTTCAGCGGCAAGTTGCCCTGTTAATACAGGGTCTTCGCTAAAATATTCAAAATTGCGCCCACACAGTAAGCTACGGTGGATATTAATTGCAGGAGCAAGCCATATTGCCATGTTGTTTTCCTTAAGCTCTTTTGCCGCTGCAACGCCTATATCGTTTAAAAGCTGTTTGTTCCACGTGCAAGCAAGCAATGTACTGCACGGCCACGAAGTTGTTGCAATGCCTGTTTTGGGGTCAATTCTAATGCCTGCAGGGCCATCGGCCGTAACAGTTGTTGGCACACCGTAATTTGGTATGTTGCCAATGCCAAACGTTATGCCAACGCCCGTGTTTGGCTGCCCACCAAGTAAATTTGCCAAGTCTTCGTTTGAAAGCTGGGCTATAAAGCTTTTTAAATCTGCCTTGTTTTGCGCAATATCTAAAAGCGTAATAACGCCATCTTCAAATGGGTTAACAAACAAATGGCTTGCAACTTCTCTTTGCACCGGTGTCATGCACTCCATTTGTTTTATTGTTAGCGGTGCAATGACATTGTTTGTGGCAAGTGGGTTTTCGTTTTGTGTTTCTAATTGTTCATATGTTCCATCACTGAGCATGCGGCTTTTTAAACACACAGGCGTTAATTTAGCCGAAAGTTGTTGCGTTATTTTGTTGTCTTTTACTGTAAACACACTTGTTAAAACATGGGCATCTTTAACATTATTACCCAAGTAAAATTTGTATTCGCCTTTTTCAAGCACATAGGCAGACTTTGCAATTTTTCCTGTATCGTCGTATTTTGCAAGTTCATCTATGTTTATTATAAATTCTATTTCTTGTGTTTCGTTAGGGCAAAGAAGTGCAGTTTTTTCAAATGCTATTAATTCTTTTTGCGGTTTTTTTAGTAATTTTTGTGGCGCATTTACATAAAGTTGAACAACTTCTTTGCCGGAAAATTGGCCCGTGTTTTTAATATGCGCCGATATTTTTATAATGTTTTCACATTCTGTTAAATTAATATTTGTAATGCTAAAACTTGTGTAAGACAAACCAAACCCAAACGGATAGTTTACACACTCGTTTTTTCCTGCAAACGTTTCAAAGTATCTATAACCTACATAAATATCTTCGCTGTAATTTACAAAGTCTTCACTTTCGTGGAATGTTTCATGGCAGGGGTAGTCTTTTTGCGAAGCTGCAAACGTGTCTGCTAATTTTCCGCTTGGGTTTACATCGCCGGTTAAAATGTCAGCAAGAGCAAGGCCGCCCTCCATGCCGGCAACCCATGCAAATAATGCACTTTGAATGCCATCGTCACTACAAAACCACGATGTGTCAGTAATTCCTCCGCTGTTAATAATAACTATTACTTTTGCAAAGTTTGCCTTAACAGTATTTATCATGGTTTTTTCGTCTTTTGTTAAGTAAAAATCTCCGTCTTCAAAAAGCGCCTGAGAAAGTAGCATAGGCTTATCTATATTATCCCATAAACCCTCTTTTTTTTGTGTTTTTAACGTTTGCCTGTCCCAGCCCTCGCCTGAAAACCTACATATAGAAATTATTGCGGTGTCGGTAAAGTGTTTTGCGCCTTCAAGTAAATCATCGGGTATTTGCGGCTCTTTTGTCATGCCGGGTATTGCCCCATTGTCAAACTGGCTTTTAATGTTTTGCTTGTAAAACATAACTAGCGGTTCAAATATATTAACCTTATTACCTTTTTGTTTTAAGCCATCACACAAATTTGTTGTATATGCACTATTAACCTCTCCTGCACCACCGCCACCTTGCACATAATCTATTGTCGCTTTTCCAAAAAGCACAACATTTTGCTTTGCCTTTAAAGGTAAAGTGTTTTCAGTGTTTTTAAGTAATACAATACCTTCCCCGGCGGCTTTTCTTGTTAAGCATATATGTTCTTCGCTTGCGGTAACTTTAAGGCCGTTTTCTCCAAGAGGTAAGTTTGGTTGATATTTAAGCCGTGCCCATTTTTCCATGTTTAATACTCCTGTCAAAATATACTTTTTATGTATAAGCAGCGCAATGCCATACTATCTAACACATTTTTCAATAATTTGCAAAGATTTAAGTCCATCTTCACCGGGTATGTATGATTTACCATCGTTTATGCTTTTAATAAACAAATTTATAATACTGCTGTTTTGGCGCGCTTTGTTTAATAAGTTTAAACAATCTAATTTAGTATTGTCGCTATTAAAAACTTGAATACTGTCTTCAAGACAATCAATTTCCACAACGCCTTTTTCGCAGTAAATAGTTGTTTTTTCGTTTGGGTTGCCATAAGCACACCAACTTACAAAAATACTTCCTATAACACCGCAGTTAAACCGTAAAATAATTATTGCGTTGTCTTCTACTTCAATTGGTTTTCCGTTTGTGTATTTTTTATTAAGTGTGGCAATATAACTTTTAAAATCGTCAATTTCATCTTCTAGAAGGTAGCGCATTA
>CAYJDK010000211.1:3024-3397 GCA_964368905.1 uncultured Bacteroides sp. | reverse complement strand
CAATAAAGTTGATTTTTCTAAAAATCGCAATGTAATTATTGCAGCTCTTATACTTGTTTTAGCAATTGGAATTAAGTTTAGTGCTATAGGCGCTATTATATTTACTTTTGGCAGTGTAACAATAAGCTTGTCAGGCCTTGCTATTGCGTCTTTTGTTGGCATTGTATTAAATGCCATTTTGCCAGGTAATGATTATATTTTTGGTGAAAGCGAACAAGGCGATAAAGCTGTGAATTTTGAAGTTTAACAGTACTGTATAATAAACGCATTGCGGCGTTATGTTTATTATCGCTTTATATAACAAAAAATCGGTTTGCATTATTTGCAAACCGATTTTTGTTGTTTTATTTAAATATTTATAAAGAACTTAAGG
>CAYJDK010000211.1:0-3014 GCA_964368905.1 uncultured Bacteroides sp. | reverse complement strand
AAATAAATATGTAACAATATATTATGAATTACCCCCGTTTTTATTTTGGTTTTGGGCTGGGTTATTTTGAGTGTAATTTGGTTGTTGATATGTTTGTTGTTGCGGTTGTTGATATTGTTGCTGCTGGTATTGTTGTTGGTTGTTTGGTTGCTGGTATTGTTGTTGGTTGTTTGGTTGCTGATATTGTTGTTGGTACTGATTGTTATATTGTGGTTGTGGTGGTGTAAATTGGTTTACAATGCCAAAAGCTTTTTCAGCAAAATCTTTGCCGGGCAATGTCATATCCAAGCCTACTTTAACTTTATTAAAGCCCATGAAAATTATAATAATTAATAAAATTATCCAAATAACAACATCAATAAATGCAAAAACACTACCTAAAAACGGTATGGACATTAATGCAATTAAAACCATATCTATAATGCTCCAATATACATGGAAAATAAATGCATGAAGTGTTTGCCTAGAACACCAAGTATCTTTTTCAACAGCAATTGCAAACCCTGCAATAACAGCCGTTAATGTTAAATTGCCCACAAGTACACTCCAAAGTGCTATAAATGGGTAAACCCACAAATAAATGCCTACCTTACCTTTTTGCATGGTAATTCCTCCTAAAAATATGTTTTTAATAAATATTTATATACATTATTAAATATGCTAAAACATAAATAATAAAATATAGCTAACAGCAAAATGTTAAAAAATATAAAAAGGCATGTAGCATTTTTATTTATAGCTTATTATGTAATTATAATAATTAAAGCATAATTTTTAACGCAATGGCGCTTTGTTAGCACTTTAAGATATAAATATAATACACTACAATTTATTAAATTGCAATATAATAAACATCAATTTATCTGCTAAAAACTAATTTTTTTACAAGTTTTTAATGTCAAAATTTGTTGCATATTAAATGTGCTTTTAGTTTGTAATTAAACTAGTAGTATGGTATAATAATTACCAGCAATATTTTTAATAATCTGCTATTGTAGAGGTGACGAAATGCGAGCTTTTAACACTTTTTATGAAAGTGTAATTCAAATAGAAAACTTCATAAAAGATAATAATATTGATGCGTCTGAACAGTGTTTTGTTCGCATCCATGTATCTCAAGAATTTAATGAATTGTGTATAGAGCCTGCAAAAGCAATTAAAACAATTTTACCTAAAGCTATAATTGTTGGTTGTACCGCATCGGGTTTAATTCATAACGCACAAATAATTAATAATGGAATTCTTGTTTCTTTTTTACAATTTGAAAACGCTTATATTGAAAGTAAAATGATAAATGCAAAAGGCAGAACTGCACAAGAAATTGCAGATACTTTAACAGTGAAAGATGAAAAACTTGAAAATGCTGTTGCCTTTGTGTTTTTTGCCGGAATACACTGGCCGTCTAATGAGATTTTGCATACATTATCAAACAACATGCAAAGTTTAACATTCTTTGGTGGCATTGCCGGTTATTTAGCTGAAACCGGAGAGGTGCAGTCTTACATATATAATGAAAAAGACGTTTTTGAGTGTGGTGTTTGTGTAACATATATTAGTACTAAATATGTGTTGCCTTATGCAAACGTAATTATTGGGCACGAGGCAGTAAGCAAAACTTATGAAATTACTAAAGCCGAAAATGAGCAAATATTAGAAATTGACAATAAAAAATCTACACATTGGTTTGCAGATAAATTAAATATAAGCAGATTAGAAAGCAAAAACGATGAGCAGGCTTCTAACTTTACAAATACATTGCTGTTGCACCCGCTTGTGTTGCAAAATAAAAATGGGGCAAGCAGGTTTATTCAATACGACAAAGATACAGACAATATAAGGCTTTATACCATTGGGCTTGATGAAACACGCAAATTTAGAATAGGTTACTTAAGCCCTTTAAGAAGTGCAGACGAATGGCAAAGTGTTTGTTATGATTTAAAAAGCACCCCAGCAGAACATATGTACTGGTATTCTTGTATTTTTAGGAAAAAAGAATTAAAAAGCCTTTCAACATGGGAAGTGCTTCCGTTTAAAAATACAAACCTTTGCGGTGCGTTTTTATTTGGAGAAATAGGTACAAAGAATGGGGAGTCTAATTTTTTTGAGGGTTCTTGCAGTATTTTAACATTGGCAGAACAAGAAAAGTATATTGAACCGGATCTTAGTTTTTTTAATTCAATAGATTCACTAAAAGATAGCGGAGACAGTATTTTAAAGCAATTATCTGAAAAATATCATAGCGAAAACTCTTCAGGTGACAAAGAACTTGTTGATGCAGTTGCAATACATGAAAAAAACATTAAAGCAAGAATGTTTGCGTACAACGATTTAGGGCTTGAAAGTTCTGTGGAGTTTTTTCAAGACAGGGCAAGTGAAAACTATAATAAAATTTGTTTTATTAGTGCATTTGATATTAATGAAAATGAAATTATTTATGATGAAGCCTTAACGAAAAGTATAATTAAAGAAGTGTTTGAAAAAACCTTGCACTATTTAAATTCACAGCATTCAAATATCTCGCCTATTTTTTACAATTATGATAATAATTCGCTGTTTTTTGTTGCAAATAACAATGTAAGCACTTCGGCGTTTTTGGACGCAACACAAAAGTTATACATGTTTTTTAAAAATGATGTTGGCCTTTTAACTAGGGAGAACATCTCAATAGAATTTGCGGTAAGTTTAAGCGGAACTAATGTATTTAATAGCGAAAAAGTAAGATATAATGTTATTAATGCAAGTGCAGATGAAGTAAATGAACTTCAAACAGAGTTTAAAGTTGTGTCTGCAATAAAAAATGCAATAGAAAAC
The DNA here is from genome assembly GCA_964368905.1 of uncultured Bacteroides sp. Classification (GTDB taxonomy): domain Bacteria; phylum Bacillota; class Clostridia; order Oscillospirales; family Ruminococcaceae; genus Ruthenibacterium. Next base: position 203 of record CAYJDK010000211.1, on the reverse strand, counting down.
GATAAAATTGTACCGTATTTTCAAGGAATATATGATAATCATAAAAATAGATTTTATTGCTATGAAGCATTAATGCGCATACAAGATAAAGACGGCAAAATTTTAATGCCGGGAGAATTTTTGGATGTTGCAAAGAAATATAGTCTTTACAAAAAACTAAGCCTTGCTATGGTTATTAAAATATTAGATATGTTTAAAGACAG
>CAYJDK010000210.1:1379-3413 GCA_964368905.1 uncultured Bacteroides sp. | reverse complement strand
CGTTTACAGGAAATGTCTGTGCACTTGGGTTTCCGCCTGCAAAACTTATCAGTGTTGGGTCGCTCATTTGTTTTAGTATTTCCCTTATTATAGACGGTTTCATGTTTTTCATATTACTTGATATATTATATTCCATCTCAACACCTTTCCGCTTTTTTGAAAAAAAGCTTGGCAAAAAACTTCAATTGGTTATTTAATATAATTGAATGTTATAAGTGCACATATAAGTTTTTTGTTCTTTCACTCTCATTGTTTTATTTTATTTCTTAATTTTTTATGTTTTTATATCATTTTACTTATTTAATTATTGTTTTATTTTATTTCTTAATTTTTTATGTTTTTATATCATTTTACTTATTAAATTGTTGTTTTATTTGCTCTTAACCTGCTTTTAACCCATAAGTTAATCAAACTTGTTAAAATAGTCAAATTGCAAACACTAACTATAATTGTATTCTCTGTCCACCGTAACCATTGTGTTTATTTTTATTTCTTCACCGGCCACAAGAGTTTGAATTTGATTTTTAATTTCTTCGTCTGTTAATTTTAACTCAAACGGTGCAACAACATCAAAAATTAAATTTACATAAGTTTTATTGTCTACAATTCTAAAATCATGTAGGCTTAATAATGGCGATATATCTTTTAATTTTTCCATCATTTTTTCTTTATATCTTTCCACTGTTTTATCACCTACTAAAACCGGGTCATAATGAATCACAAAAGTTATGTTATCATTTTCAAAAAAATCTCGTTCTATTTCATCTATTATATAATGACTTTTAATTGGGTCTACTTTTGAGTCTATTTCAACGTGGACACTTCCAAAACGTCTGCCGGGTCCATAGTCATGAATTATTAAATCGTGTACACCTAAAATTGTTTCGTTTTGTAAAATTTTATCTGTAATATGTTTTGTAAACTCATGCGTTGGCGCAATTCCCAGCAATGGATTTGTAACGTCTTTAACTATACCAATTGCGCTATAAATTATAAAGCCTGCAACAAGTAAGCCTATATATGCATCTATATTTACTTTTGTTATGTGTAATATTATTAACGAAAACAGCACCGCACCTGTACTTAAAACATCATTTCTGCAATCTGCCGCAGTTGCTTTTAATGTTTCTGAATCTATTTTATTTGCAATGCTTTTATAAAAAAACATAAGCCAAAATTTTGCAAACATTGATAACGCCAATATAATAACTACTAGAATGCTTGTTTTAATTTCTGTTGGGTTAATTATTTTGTTAATACTTGATTGCACAAGTTCAAACCCAACTAAAAATATCATAATTGCAATTATTAGCCCTGTAATATACTCAATCCTCGCATGTCCATATGGGTGTTCTTTATCTGCCGGGCGTGATGCAAGCTTAAAGCCAACTAACGTAATACACGCAGCCGTAACGTCAAACAAATTATTAATTGCATCTGCAATAATTGCAATACTGCCTGTAATTGCGCCAAGCACAAATTTTATTATACTTAACATTAAATTAATAATTACGCCTACAACACCTGCTAGTTTACCGTATGAGTTACGTGTTTTAACATTGTCTGTATCTTTATAATTATAAACAAACATTTTAATTATTAAATTTGTAATAAAGCCCACCTCCACAAGTAAAATCATATGTTAAAGCTGCTACTTTAAAAAAACAGTAAAAGCTTAATTTTAAATTTGCAATTACCACACATATTGTAATGTTATTTTTAAATGTGTTTTTTTATAAATTCTTAACAGCATAACTTAACCGTAATTTCTTAAACCAAAAATTGCACTGCCTACCCTTACAAGTGTGCTTCCATGTTCAATTGCAATGTCAAAGTCATCAGACATTCCCATAGATAAAACGCTTATTTCCTTACTGTCTTGCGCATGATTTTTCAATTCTTCAAATGTATTTTTCATGCACTCAAAATTTTTGCGAAGCTCACTGCCGTCTCCTTTTAGTGGTGGTGGTATACACATTAAGCCTTTAATTTTTACATGTTGCATGCTATTTTGTATTTCCTCAAAAACACTAA
>CAYJDK010000210.1:0-1342 GCA_964368905.1 uncultured Bacteroides sp. | reverse complement strand
CGGTTAATTGCACACCGCTTTTTGTAAATTCATCGCCTATATTTACTTGGATTAATGCGTTTGCAATTTTATTGTGTTTAACATATTGTTTTTCTATTTCCTTTGCAAGTTCAATACTGTCAACACTTTGAATAAAATTTGTAATCTCAGGCAAATATTTTACTTTGTTTTTTTGCAAAGTTCCAATAATATGGCACTGCGCATTATTTTCTTTAAAAAAGCTGCTTTTTTGTTGCAGTTCCTGCACGCGGTTTTCGCCATATAAGGTAAGGCCTGCTTCGAATGCTGCTTTTAATTTATCAATTGGTTGTGTCTTTGAAACAGCCATTAATGTAACATCGTTAATACTTCTATTTGATTTAACACAAGCTATTTCAATTTTTGCTTTAATTATATTAATGTTCTCTTCAATTTGTTTATATAAATCTTGCATATCTGCCTCTTTATTTATATTTTTACTTTTTATTATTAATTTATGCCGTTTAATTTAAAACGGCATAAATTAATAAATATTTAAAGCATATTAATTATAAAATTATTTTATCTTATATAAGAACCTGTTTTGTGTTTTAAATCTGCCAATATTTTATTATATGTCCTGTCTGCTAACTGCTGGTCAATTTCATTTTCTGCGCTTAAAACAACAGTAAATGCCATGCTTTTTTTATTTTCTCCTATGTTTTCGCCTCTGTAAATGTCAAACAATATTGCATCTACTACAAGCGGGCTAGACGCATACATAGCATTTGTAATGTCTGCGCAAGTTAAATTTTCATCACAAATAAGCGCTAAATCTCTTTTAACAGGTGCAAATTCGCTAATTTTTTTATATTTTATTCCTAAAGGCATACATTTAATTAAACTATTATAATCAATTTCTGCAACAAAAACATTACTGTTTAATTTTTGTTCTTTTGGCAAATCAAATTCAAACGCAATTTCGTTTGAAATCTTTCCGCAAACGCCTAATTTTACACCATTGCATAAAATATCTGCTGTAATACCCGGGTGCAAATATGTTTGTTTTCCACGCACAAAATCAAATTTAACACCAAAAATTTCTGCAAATTGTATTAAAGCGCCTTTTAATGTGTAAAAGTCCTCTTGCTTTCCAAACACGCTCATACACACTGTTAAATTTTCATTTGGCTGTTTACTAATTGGTATTTCTTTTGGCAAATATACATTGCTAACTTCAAAAAGTCTACCTTGAGCATTTCCGAGTTTTAAATTTTCAACAACAACATTTATCATGCTGGGTACAAGGCTTGTTCTCATTATACTTAAATGTTCTGTTATTGGGTTAAGCAACTTTATTGCATTATTTCTCTCATCATTTTGT
>CAYJDK010000209.1:0-3414 GCA_964368905.1 uncultured Bacteroides sp. | reverse complement strand
TTTGTTTCGTCTGCATTAAATAGTTGCATGTAATTATTTATGTCTTGTGCTTGCAATTTACCGCTTGTTGTAGATTGAATATTAATTACTTTATGCCCGCTATATTCTATTGCGCCGGCCTCGTGGCCGCTAATGTGCCCGGAGTTTGCTGCAATAACAGCGCCTACATTTGACAATACAGCACTTAAAATTAATGCATTTGCCTGTGTGCCACCAACAACAAAATGAACACTTGCGTTTTGTGCACTGCATGCATTTTTTATTTTTTGGCGTGCGCTTTCACATATACTGTCTTTGCCGTATCCTACATGGCTTGTTTCGCTTTCGCTAATAAGCCTGCTTAATATTTCTTTACATGCGGTGTTTGTATAATCACTTTGAAAATTTAACATTTATTATTCCTTTACCTTTATTCTATTTTTTTAATATCATCTCAAGCGTTTTAATGTCATTTTCGCTAAGCTTTATTTGTGTTTGCGTTTTTTCGCCGCTAGGGTTTTGTATGCTTATAGATATTACGCTGTCTTTTTTTACAAAATTTAAAAGGCTCTTTTTTAAAAAAGGTGTAAATTCCGGGTGGTCTTTTTCAAACATTGCTTTTCTTTTTTTTATGCTTAAAATAATTGACGGGTTAATCAATTATATCACTCCTTTTTAAATATTTAAAGTAGTTTTTATATAAGTATATGCAAATACAAATTAAAATGTAATGTTTTTTAAAAAAAGTTGTGATATAATATTTATATATAATTTTGCGCATACAAGTTGAAAATTATAAACTTTTTAAATTAAGAGGTATTGTGTAATGGATTATTATAAAAAGGCGCTGGAAATACATGAAAAATATAAAGGAAAACTAAGCGTAGAGAGTAAAATAAGTATAAAATCAAGGGAAGATTTATCTACAATATACACACCGGGTGTTGCACAGCCGTGCAGAGAAATAGCAAAAAACCCTGATGATGCGTATAAATATACAACTAAATGCAACACAGTGGCAGTTGTAACAGATGGCAGTGCAGTGCTGGGGCTTGGAAATATTGGCCCGCTTGCCGCGTTGCCGGTAATGGAGGGTAAGGCAGTTTTGTTTAAAGAATTTGCCGGAGTAGACGCAGTGCCGGTTTGCCTTAACACGCAAGATACAGACGAGCTTGTGAAAATTATTACTGCACTTGCACCTACATACGGTGGGATAAATTTAGAAGATATAGCCGCACCTCGTTGCTTTGAAATTGAAAAGAGAGTGCAACAAGCGGTTGATATACCTGTTTTTCACGATGACCAACATGGCACGGCAATAGTTGTGTGTGCGGCGGCAATAAATGCGGCAAAAGTAGTAAACAAAAAGCTTGAAGATATGCAAGTTGTTATAAACGGGGCGGGAAGTGCAGGCACGGCAATTGCATACATGCTTTTAAGCTTTGGCGTAAAGAATATACTTGTATGCGATAAACACGGCCTACTTTGTAAAGATGAAAAACAAAACGTAAACGAAGCAATGGCAAAACTTGCAAATGACACAAACCCAAATTGCATTAAAGGCACGCTGGCAAATGCATTAGTAAATAGCGATTTATTTATAGGAGTATCTGCGCCGGGGCTTGTAACGGCCGAAATGGTAAAAACAATGGCGCAAAACGCAATAGTGCTTGCAATGGCAAACCCGGAACCGGAAATTATGCCACAAGAAGCACTTGCCGGAGGTGCGGCAGTTGTTGGAACAGGAAGAAGCGATTTTGACAATCAAATAAATAATGTATTGGCGTTTCCCGGGTTATTTAAGGGCGCATTAAAAGCAAGGGCAAGCCGTATAACGCCGGAAATGAAAAAAGCGGCGGCATATGCAATTGCAAATTGTGTAAAAAGCACAGAGCTTTGTGCAAAAAAAATAGTGCCGGGTGCAATGCAAAAAGGTGTTGCAAACGCAGTTGCAGATGCAGTTGCAAAGGCGTGGGTTCAAAAATAGGAGGTTGCTTATTAATTTGCAATATGCTTTTGGCAAAGGGCAGTACACATATTAATAATATAAAAGCAAAAAGGCATTATCATGTTTTTATGATAATGCCTTTATTATTGCCATATTTTATGCACAAATATGTTTAAATGTTTTTTGCATTTAACGAGATACTAACGCTAAATAAAAAGAATTAATAATATAATTATAACGCAAAAAATTTAAGCAATTTGCAAATTAAACCAAACTTTAATGGTGAAAAAGCCTTAAGCCGTTAAATGCCATTAATATGTTGTACCTGTTACATGTGTTTATAACGTCCTCGTCACGTATAGAGCCACCGGGCTGAACTATTGCCGTTACGCCACTGCGGTGTGCCCTTTCAATATTGTCGCCAAACGGGAAAAACGCATCACTTCCAAGGCTAACACCGCTAACTTTTGAAAGCCAGTCTTTCTTTTCGTTAATAGTTAGTTCTTGAGGTTTTTCAGTAAAAGTTAATTGCCAAACATCGTCGCCTGCAACGTCTTGCCAGTCTTCGCTAATATATACATCTATGGCGTTGTCTCTGTTTGCGCGGGCAATATCTTGTTTAAAAGGCAAGCTTAAAACTTTTGGATGTTGACGTAATTGCCATATGTCGGCCTTGTTGCCGGCAAGGCGTGTGCAGTGTATGCGGCTTTGTTGCCCGGCACCAACGCCAATTGCGCCGCCGTCTTTTACATAGCAAACGCTGTTGCTTTGTGTGTATTTTAGTGTTATTAAAGCAACAGTTAAATCTTGTTTTTGTTTTAAAGAAAGTGTGTTGTTAACTGTAACTATGTTTGAAAAAGTGCTGTCATCAACTGTAAAATTATTGCGCCCTTGTTCAAAACTAATTCCAAAAATGTCTTTGCGCTCAAGTGGTGCCGGTATATAATTTTCGTCTATTTCAACAACATTGTATCCACCTTTTCGCTTAGAAGATAATATTGACAAAGCTTCTTTTGTGTACCCCGGTGCAATTATTCCGTCAGAAACTTCCGGCTTAATTAAAAGTGCGGTCTTTTCATCGCAAATGTCTGAAAGCGCTATCCAATCTCCAAAACTGCTCATTCTGTCGGCGCCTCTGGCGCGTGCATATGCACATGCAAGGGGCGATTCGTTTATATTTTCAACGTGTTGTGTAAAATAAATTTGCTGCTCTATATCTGTAAGCGGCAAGCCAATAGCTGCGCCTGCAGGGCTAACATGTTTAAAAGACGCACCGGCGCAAATACCCGTTGCTTGTTTTAATTCTTTTACAAGTTGCCATGAATTTAAAGCGTCCATAAAATTAATGTATCCGGGTTTTCCGTTTAAAATTTTAATTGGCAAGTTTTCCTGTAAAGCATCTTTTGCCATGTAAATTTTTGCGGGTTTTTGGTTAGGATTAACTCCATATTTTAGTTCTGTTTCATGTAAGTTGCTCATAAATTATT
>CAYJDK010000208.1:1083-3425 GCA_964368905.1 uncultured Bacteroides sp. | reverse complement strand
CCTTGTGTATCAAGAGTACCACGAATAATATGGTAACGAACACCCGGCAAATCTTTTACACGGCCGCCGCGAATCAAAACAACGCTGTGCTCTTGTAGGTTGTGGCCGATACCGGGTATATACGAGGTAACCTCAATACCATTTGAAAGACGCACACGAGCTACTTTGCGAAGAGCAGAGTTTGGTTTTTTAGGTGTCATTGTACGAACAGCTGTGCAAACACCACGTTTTTGAGGCGAGCTTTGATCTGTGTATGCTTTCTTTTTTGAGTTATAACCTTTAAGCAACGCAGGAGCTGTTGACTTTTTCACCAATACTTCACGACCTTTGCGAACAAGTTGGTTAAATGTTGGCATTATTTTCTCCTTTCTATATAAATTTTAAATTAACTGTTTGGGCAAGTAGCCCAAAATTGCGCCATGTTTTGGCAAGACAAAACGCACCTAAACGGCGCAACACATATATTTTACAACTATTTTTATATAATGTCAACACATATTATACATAATATTATGTTTTTAAATTAATATATTTAATTAATAAGTTTTTTTATTAAAAAAAGCAAATAAAAACAGCTTAAAAATAATAGTGCCTTTAATTTTAAATATATAATACCTGTGTTCATTTTACAGGCTTTTGTTTGACTAATACGTGTAAATTATGGTAAACTAAACCATCGGTGAGTAAAACATACGGCGGCGCATTACTTATGTAATGTGAGGAAAGTCCGGGCTCCATAAGGGAACGGTAACTGCTAACGGCAGCCGGGGGTGACCCTAGGGATAGTGCAACAGAAATAGACTGCCACATAATTTATTATGCGGTGATGGTGGAAAGGTGCGGTAAGAGCGCACCGGCGCCTTTGGTAACATTGGCGGCCGTGTAAACCCTACCGGGAGCAACGCCCGTATAAAAGCTATGCGTACCCTGCGCGCTTTTGGAGGCGGCTGGAGCCATGTGGTGACATATGGCCAAGATAGATCGTCGTTTAATACAGAACCCGGCTTACGGTTTACTCACCGTTTTTATTAAACAAAAATTTAACAGTAGTTTTTATTAAATAGCCATTTTTGGCAAACTTTATTAAGCAATAAAAACAAACTGTTAAATTTTATAATATAAGGAAATTAACTTTATGAAAAACAATTTAATTATTTGCATAAAAAACATACGCACAAGCCTTTTACGTTTTTCGTGCGCGGGTGCACACAGTATATTAATGTTTACACTTTATTTTTTGTATATGATTTTAGACATGTTTGCCATTTCAAGCCCCGGCATGCATCCCAGCACATTTTATCAACTAATACCGGGGCTTTTAAGTGCAATTTTGCTGGTTTTACTTTTTGAAAAAATGCAAAAAAGCGGCAAGGTATACACTATTATTAAATGGGCTGTTCCTGCTGCTATTTCTTTAATTTCATTTTTTAGCTTTAGTATAGCAAGTATTTTTTATGAAGATAGTGGATCTATTTTTATTTATTATTACATTAAATACATTAATTACGCTATATTTGGTTTTTGCGGTTTTGCTATTTGTGCGTGTGTATTTTTGCTGTATTGTAATGAAAACAAAGAAAATTTATTTGCATACATATTTAAAACAGTAATGTTTTCATTTACAGTATCTTTAATAATTATGTTTGGCTTATGCCTTTGCACATTAGCTATAGAACATTTAATATTTGCAAATAGCAGTTTTAATTTTTCTTATATCTACTTTACAATTTTTATGTTTTCTTGGCAAATTGTAGGCATATTTTTACTTTTAAACGGTATACCTAAATTACACAAAGAACTAAATGTGCCAAACATTATATATGTACTTACAAGCTATGTTGCCTTGCCTATATATTTATTGCTTATTATAATTTTAAACATTTACTGTTTAATTGTTCTTTTTACTTGGCAATTACCGTCAGGCACAATAAACTGGTTTGCATCTTTTGCGCTATTATTCTGTGTGTTCTTTACATTAATTTTAAAAGGGCACAGCAATAAATTTTCTCAGTTTGCAGTGCGCTATTGCAGTTTTGCACTTGTGCCAATTGCTATTGTACAACTTATTTGTGTATGGGTTCGCTATAGTGCATATGGGCTTACAACATCGCGGTGGCTATCATTTTGTTTAATATTAATAGGCGTTTTCAGCGTTATAATTTTCATTTTCAAAAAACATCAAAAATATATATTTGCTTTTGCCGGTGTTGTTTTTTTAGCAATAACCATGTCGCCTTTTAACGTTATTGATTTTCCTCAATTTGAACAAACACAAAGGCTTAAAAGTGCACTTGCTACAAGCAATATGCTTGATGAAAACGGCAGTATTATTAAACTTAGCA